>JBLMXO010000214.1:0-4625 GCA_050257815.1 Actinomycetota bacterium | reverse complement strand
GCGGGCAGCGGCTTGCTGGTGACGTCGCGCAGCACGAAGCTCGATTTCAACCGTGCGACCCCGGGAAGGCGCGAAAGTTGCTCTTTGTGAATGCGCTCGAAGTCGGCAAGGTCGCGCGCCATCACCGTGACGAGATAGTCGTCTTCTCCCGACATGAGGTGGCATGAGATGACCGACGGAGCGCGTGCGACAGCAGCCTCGAAAGCCTTGAGCACGTCCTCGTTCTGACTGTTCAGCCCGACATGCACGATGACCGTCATGGTGAGCCCGACCGCCTGGCGGTCGATGCGGGCCTGATAGCCTTGAATCACCCCCTCTTCCTCGAGCGCGCGGATGCGCCTGGCGATCGCCGTCGGCGACAACGGTACGCGCTCGGCAAGCTCAACCTGGCTCAAACGGCCATCTTCAAGCAGGGCGCCAAGAATGGCGCGATCAAGCGTATCGATGTCCTTCTCTTTCATTTTCCAGCGTAAAATTAGTCTGAAACGCATGAATCCTGCGTATTCTAACGATTCTACGCTCAGAACGCCAGCAATCACTTGCCGATCTGTGTCATGCTTTCCGTACGCGAAACCTTGCCTGGAGCGGAGGTCATCATGCGCATCGGTGTTCCTACTGAGATCAAGTGCAATGAGTTCAGGGTTGGGCTCGTGCCGGGTTCGGTTCGGGAATTGACCGCGCGTGGGCATGAGGTCGTGGTGCAGTCAGGCGCCGGCGCCGGCACCTTCGCCACCGACGCCGACTACGAGAAGGCCGGCGCGAGCATCCTGCCGACGGCCGATGCCGTGTTCGCCGCGGCCGACATGATCGTCAAAGTCAAGGAGCCGCAGGCCGTCGAGGTCGCCCGGCTGAGGTCCAACCAGATCCTCTTCACCTATCTTCATCTTGCGCCTGATCCGGAGCAGGCCCGCGGGCTTCTCGCCTCCGGCGCGACTGCGATTGCCTATGAGACTGTGACCGATGCCAATGGCGGCCTGCCTCTGCTCGCGCCGATGAGCGAGGTGGCTGGCCGTTTGGCCATCGAAGCTGCTGCCATTGCGCTGCGCCGTCCGACCGGCGGCCGTGGCGTGCTGATGGGCGGCGTTCCAGGCGTCCGTCCCGCCAAAGTGGTCGTGCTCGGCGGCGGCGTGGTCGGCACTCATGCCGCGCGCATGGCTGCTGGACTCGGTGCCGACGTCTCCATCATCGACCGCTCGCTGCCGCGCCTCCGTCAACTCGACGAGCTGTTCGAGGGCCGGGTGCGCACCCTTGCTTCGACCATGGACACGATCGAGACGGAAGTGCTTGGCGCCGATGTGGTGGTAGGCGCGGTGCTCGTCGCCGGCGCAAGCGCACCGAAGCTCGTCACCCGCGACATGCTCCCGCGCATGAAGCGCGGCGCCGTGCTCGTCGATGTGTCGATCGACCAGGGCGGCTGCTTCGAGACCTCGCGGTCGACGACCCATGCCGAGCCGACCTTCGAGGTCGACGGCGTCATCCATTATTGCGTGGCCAACATGCCCGGCGCCGTGCCCGGCACCTCGGCCCAGGCGCTCAACAACGCGACGCTGCCTTTCGTCACTAGGCTTGCCGACAAGGGCCTTGCCGCGCTCGACGAGGACAAGCACCTCGCCGCCGGTCTCAACGTGCGCGACGGGCGCATCACCCATGAAGCGGTCGCGGCCTCGCTCGGCTTCGATCGTCTCTCGAGCACGAAGGTGCTGCGCGCGGCCTAAGCGTCACCCGAAACCCCAACGGACGCATCCCCCCCATCGCGTCCGTCTTTAGCCGGTCCGCTCCTCCCTCGAGCGGACCGGCTCTTATTTTTCCTCACTAAGGCAACTCGATCGTGCCGTTATATGTGCCGCCAGAGAGAGTGTCCGTCAGACTCTCGTAGAAATAGGTGCCACCTCCTTTGGCGCCAGCGTATTTCCCGGTGCCGCCGGTGATCTTGAATATGTATTGCTTGAGGTGCGAACCCTCCTCCCAAGTCTCAGACAACTTATCTCCGTCTTTGAAGGTGACCGTGCAGGTGCCGGTGCCCTTCCAGGTCTGATCAGGCATATATTCGTAGTTCCCTGTGCAGTCGTCGGTGGCCAATGGCAAGACTGCAGGATCGCTGGGAATGTTGACGCAACGGCCGGCGTAGTCGACCAGCTTTTGTCCCTTCTCCGGCTCGCTCTCGTCCCACTTGTCTGCCACGCAGGCAATGGCACCCACTTTGGCAATGGTCTGGCCTGCATTTGCCGTGCAAGGCGCTTGAAGGCTCAGCGCTGCGGGCACGGCGAGGAAAAACAGGTGCTTGAGTTTCATGGTTGCGGTCCTTGCGCTTGGTAAGGTCTTTCCACTCAATTCGAACGAGCAAAAAGTCGAAGGTCCGGACCTTCGTTCATGTGTGGCTATCTGCTGCGGAGTTTGATCTGCCCAGTTCCTTCAGCAGTCATCAGGCACGGCACGTTGTCTTTCGGGTTGTTCTTGATGCACGGCCTGAATTGGGCTTCCGCCTGGCTCGCCACGCCGAGCATGGCGAAGGCGCCGAGCGTTAATGCGACGGTGAGGAGTTTCAGCATCTTCGTTCCTCCATAGTATGCTTGGTCTTCACGGTGGCCCGGAGGATCCTGGCTGGGAGGTGTCGCATCCTGACCACCTGCGGGCGAGCGTGACAGGCGATGGCCGGCGGTCCTAGTATGTAACGGTATGAAACTCCCCCGGATCGGGGCGGGACTGGCGCTTTCTCACCGCGTTGGAGGTGGGCATGACGGCAACTCTGCTCGAGTGCTGGAGCCGATCCGACCAGAAAGCCATCCACGATCAACTGGACCGCATCCTCAACAGCGGCCCGTTCGCGCATTCACGTCGCCGCCAGCGATTCCTGAAGTACATCGTCAATGAGACGCTGGCCGGACGCGGAGAGCTGCTCAAAGGCTACAACATCGCAGTGGAAGTCTTCGATCGGCCGGAGAGTTTCGATCCCGCCGTCGATCCGCTTGTGCGCATCGAGGCGGCGAGGCTGCGCGACAAGCTGCGCGAATACTATGAGAGCGAAGGCCAGAACGATCGGATTCGCATCGACCTGCCGAAGGGCGCATACGCACCGCACATCGAGATTCGGCGTCCGGAAGCAAATGAAGCGGCCGCACTTGCTCAAGATGGACACACGGGGACCACGCGATGGGATTTTCTCAAGACGCCTGTCGCGACCCTAGCCGCTTCGATTATTGCCGTCTTGCTCTTACTGCTTGCGGGCTTCGGCGCTTGGCAATGGTGGAATTCATTCGTTCCACTGTCTGAAAAGGCCTCCATCGCCGTCCTGCCCTTCGAGAACATTGGAAGTGACCCCAAGTGGGATCGGCTCGCCGACGGGGTTACGGAGGATATCGTCACCGACCTGTCTCACTCCAAAGACCTGTTCGTCGTCGCTCGGAATTCAACCGAGGTCTATAGAGGCAAGCCCACAGACATACGCACAGTCGGCCGCGATCTCGGCGTGCGCTACGTGCTCGAAGGCAGCATCCAGCCGAGCGGAAATCAAATTCGAGTGACGGCGCAGCTTATCGATACGAAAACGGGAGGCCACGTCTGGTCCAACCGCTACCTCCGCCCCGCCACCGACCTGTTCGACGTCCAAAGCGATGTGACGGAGAAGATTGCAGGCACACTCATCGGCTACGAAGGCGCCGTCGCCGAGGCGGAGCGCTCCATCATCAGGCGAAAAGCGCCCAGCGATTTGACCGCCTATGACACCTATCTCCTCGGCATGGAGGCCAAGCATAAGGTTACCGAGGAAGGCCTGGACGAAGGAGAGCGACTATTCCGCAAGGCGCTCGAAATCGATCCGCGACTCGCCCGGGCTTATGTGGGGTTGGCTTACGTCTACGAATATCGAATAGACCTCGGCCTCGGAACGTCCGTTGCCGACAATTTGGCCAAACTCGTAGACGCTGCGCAGAATGCAGTCCGGCTCGATCCGAACGATGGAGAAACCCAGCTCGTTCTAGGACATGCCTACGCGTATCAGGGAATGGCAGATCAGGCGCTCGTGCAATTTGCCAAGGCCGAGGCGCTCGCCCCTAACAACGCCGACGTTCTCATTCTCATTGCATGGTTCCTTCCTCAATTTGGCCAACCTGATCGCGCTGTCCAGCTCGCAGAGAAAGCTTTGCAGCTCAATCCCAACTACCCGTACTGGTACAATCAAGGGCTTCGTTACGTATATTTCTTTGGCCATCAGTTCGATAAGTCCGTGACGTACACGAAACTGGTCACGAACCCGTTCGCAACGGACTACGCATATCTCGCGGCCGCAAGCGCCATGACGGGGGATATGGCAGGGGCGAAAGCCGCTGCGGCGAATGTGGTTCGCCTCGATCCCGATTGGAGTGTCGAAAAGTACATGAGCGATGAAGGCGGCTTTCCAGACGATGCTGTCAGTTTGTTCGTCGAGGGCGCCAGAAAGGCTGGCGTGGCGGCATGCGTGCCGGCTGAGAAGGTTGCCTCAACACCAAACCTCATTCACATCAAGGCATGTGATGAGGCGAGAAACCCCCACGCCGCAGGATAGACGGCTTGGCGACCGCTATTTCAAACTCGGAAAATGGAACTGCGCGCCGGCGCGGATGCCGTTCGGCCAGCGCGAGGTCACGGTC
>JBLMXO010000213.1:0-21355 GCA_050257815.1 Actinomycetota bacterium | reverse complement strand
GGAACAAGCCCGGCATTGTTGACCAGCACGTCGAGCCCGCCCCATTGGTGCCAGAGATAATCGCGGATGCCGCGCCTGACCGCCGGCGCGGTGATGTCGCCACGCAAACGGAGATGCCGTCCGGGCGTCATCTTCGATAGCGTCTCGAAGAGCGGCTCCGCGCGGCGCCCGCAAAGCGCCACCGTTACCCCGAGGCGGGAGGCCTCGAGGGCCAGTGCTCTGCCGATGCCAGAGCCCGCTCCAGTGATCAGCGCGCGCTTGCCCTCAAGCTGCATGACTTTTGATGGGGTGACGGGTCGCTAGCTCGTGATAGATGTCGCCGTAGAGCCGATAGAACACTTTGGACGCATCGATCACGATCTGTTGCGCCCTCGGGCAGGCGAGGCCGTTCGCGAGTTGTTTGAAGAAGGCGACATGCTCGACGTCGAGCGCGCCGTGCGAGCGGAGATAGGAGAAGCCTTCCTTGCCATTGCCGCCGAGTGAACGCTGGATCGCTTCAGCCGCCTTGTCGGCGAGCAGCGTCGACATGCCCTCGAGCACATGCACACTGCCGAGCATGGCATAGGGACTCACCCATTCGATGGCGTAATAGGTGTAGCCGACCATCACCTGGCAGGCGATGCCAGGCATGCCATCTCTGACGGCAGCGGCGTCGCCGCCCATGGCGGTGATGTCGTTCAGAATCCATTTCTCGTGTCCGCGCTCCTCCCCCATATATTCGACCAGTGCGCCCTGATAGGACTCGTCCTTGGTGCGCGCGGCAGCGAAGGCGAGCAGCGGGAAGGTGTGCTTCACGTGATGATATGCTTGGGTGAGAAAATCGAGATAGAGCTCGCGCGAAGCGCCTGAGCGCACGGCCTCACGGATGAGCGGAATCGAAGTGAAGGCGATCCGCTCCCTCTCGGATTCGGCGATGAGTCGATCGTAGAACGACAATTGTCCCTCCATTGCTAGTGGAATGTGAGTCCGCACTCACGCGGCGACCGGACGCCTCGCGACCTTGAGCGCGGGATAGATGCCATGAGCCGCCTCGCGCACGACGCGGCCATTTGCGGTGAGAAGGCCGATGCGCTTTGCCTGCGCCATAGGACAAACGACGAAGTCCTTAGGCACGGCATAGACGGGGGCATCGATGCAGATCTGTTCGAGCCAGAGCAAAATATGGGCGCGCGGCGATTCCATCAGCCACTCTTCGCCGTGCTGCGAAGGGATCAACAACATGCTCAATTGGCTCGTGTCATGATCGAACAGCACGCAGGCGGCAACCCTCGGATCGCTCAGCACCATGGCCTCGATCCATTCGGGCGAGATGTTCCGTCCATTGGCCGTGACGAGGAGATTGTCCTTGCGGCCCGTGACGGAGAGGAAGCCGTCCCCGTCGCGCTCACCGAGATCGCCAGTCCGCCACAGCCCTTCGGCGCGCGGCCCGTGGAGATATCCGTCCATGATGGTCGGTCCACGCACAACAATTTCGCCGTCCTCGATGCACACATCAAGGCCAGGAAGCGGCTCGCCCACCGTTCCGGCTCTGCGGCGTCCTGGCCGATTCAAGGAGACGACCGAGCAGCACTCGGTCAGGCCATAACCTTCATGCACGGGGATACCGAGCGCCCAGGCGCGCGCGGTCAGAGTTTCGGCTACGCGCGCGCCGCCGACCGCGACGAAGCGCAAGCTCGCAGGTGCGCGCAGGTTTCGCGCTGCGAGCTGGGCAACGAGACCTGCCAGAAGTTGCGGGACGAGGACGGCCGTGGTCGGCTGCACCTCCCAGAATGGCCAAGTCAAATCGGCTGGCCTGCCTGCACCGATATTCTCGGCGAGCGCTGACGCGAAATGCGTGCGCGCGCCGATCAAGACCGGCACGCAAATGGCAGTGATGGTCTCGAGCAGGAGGGCGAGCGGCAGGACGGATAGGTTGACATCGCGCGGCTCGGCCTTGATCGCCGCGGCAAGGGCGCGCGCTTGGCAATCAATTTGCTCGAGGCCAAGGCGCACACCCTTTGGCCGGCCGGTGCTGCCGGAGGTGTAGACAATCATGCCCGCACCGGAGGACACGAAAGGCGTTTGGTCGGCGCGCTTCTGGGATATCGATGTGGCGCCGACTCCAAGTGCCGCTACCGTTGCAAACGCGTCAGGGGTCGCGACCACCTGCGTGATGCCTGCGTCGTGCAGCACATGCTCAAGCTGGCGGCGGCTGAAAAAGGTGGGGATCGGGACGACGGTCTTGCCAGACGTCCACGCCGCGAGCAGAGCGGCAGCCCAGTCGATTCCATTCACCCCGAGCAGGCCGATCACCTGGGGTAGCGTGCCGAATTCCTCGGCGAGACCGGCAACGCGGGCGACGAGCTCATGGCCGGTGATACAGCCCTGATCGTCCGACATCGCCACGGCGCCGCTTGCGTAGCGCGACGGCTCGCACAAGACCTCAAGCAGCTCAACCATGAATTGGCGCTCTGGCTTGCTCGCCGAGGCACGCGGCGACGTCGCCGCGGTGAACGGCATAGACGCGCGGCGCGAGCTCGTAGTAGCTTCCCCACGCGTCTGGATTGGCCACCCGCGAGTGCTCGGCATCGGCAAGCGGCACGAGGGGCAGACCTAATCTTTCGAGCAGCGCCTTGAGCGGAAACGTGGCGGTGAAGAATGCCCATTCGAAACCGGCAGCCTCGCCGCAGGCGATGATCTTGCGCAAGAACGAGCCTACGAGATGCGGAGACCGGCTCGCGAGCGAGGTGACCTCGAAAATTTTCTCGCGGCGCACGGAATGATAACGGATCGCCGACAATAGCAGGTCGATAGGAGCATCGAGATAGGCTTCGGAAAAGAAGCCGTCAGCGGCAAAGCGTAAGCCGGCCGCGCATTCGATGCTGTTGTCGGTGGCGATCCTCGCCACCAGCGTGTCGGGAAAGGCCGTGATGTGCGCCCCGTAGTGCTGCGCATAAACTTCGGTGATGAGTTGCTCTGCTTTTGGCCGCAAATCATCGTCACGCGGAATTATTATTGCCCGCATAAACGAATTCCCCCGTCAATTTAGGGGGATAGGCTCGTCCGAGCCGCTTACAGACGCCTTACAGCCGCCAAAAGATCACAATCGTTGAAGGGGTTGCGGCGCCGAATGAGCCTCGCGCAAAGGCAGGTTGAGCTCGGGCATCCCCTCGGCAATCGTTTGGAATTCCATGGTGAAAATGGCCCCTCCCTCCGGTGCATTGCTCACGGAAATGGCCCCTCCATGGGCGACCACAGTACGCGCAGCAATGTCGAGCCCGAGACCTGCACCGCCGTTTTGGTCGCGCCCGCCCTGCCAGAAGCGGCGGAAAATTTCATCGCGCTGATCGGGCCGGACACCCGGTCCGTGATCGATTACTTTGAGCGAGGGCGGGCCGTCGGCGACCACGATCGAGACGGTTGTCCCTCGTGGCGTGTGACGAAGAGCGTTCTCTACGATGTTGCGCAGCGCCCTGAACAGGTAGTCGCGTGCGCCTCTAATGCGGACGGGCTCATCAGGCGCGAGCACCTCGATCGAACGCTGCGCATTGATGGCGGCCGGTCCAAGATGGGAAGCGACCTCGGTCGCGACCTGGTTGAGATCGGCGATATCATTAGCCTCGAGCTGGAGAACGTCGAGCCGGGCGATATCAAGCAACTGATTGACCAGCCGCTCGAGACTGCCGATCTCCTCGACGAGTTCGGCATGGCCCTCGAACTTAGAGAGGATGCCGATATGAGCTTTGAGCACGGCAACTGGCGTCCTGAGCTCGTGGGTGGCGTCGGCGATGAAGCGGCGTTGTGCGTCGAAGGCGGTCTCCAAGCGATCGAGTCCTCGATTGACCGCGCTCACCAGAGCGTGGACATCGGCCGGAAGTCCGGTCTCGGTCAGCCGCATCGAAACGGAGCCAGGGCCGATCGCTGCGGCCTGTCGTGCGGCAATGCGGAGCGGCGTCGTTCCAATACGCGCGACGATCAGATTGACGATGAGTAGGACCAAGACAAAGGGAATCCAGATCCAGGCAATATCCTGAACGAATTCCTCCAGCACGCTGTCATAGACGATATTGCCTGTGTGGAAGGCGACCTGGACCCAAGCCGGCTGATCAGCAAGGGACGTTCTGACTGATAGCCCGTAATAAGGCTGCTCCTGATCAGGTTCGAGAACGAAGAAGTCGCGCGGCTGGTCGCCATTGATCGCAGCGAGCGGAGCCGTGACTCCTTGCGACGCGGCTAGGAGCTCCCCCTTATGGTCGACGATGGCAAAGCGGCCGCTATTGGCTTTGAACTCCTCGATCACGTATGCCGGCAGCGTGATGGGGCCTTCTGGCGCCTTCTTCAGATAGTCAGTAATCAGCGCCGCTTGATTTTGCAGGGTCTGCTCACGGAACTCTGAGTTCTTGGCCTTGAACCTCACATAGAGTGCGGCGCTTGCCGCGCCCACCGCGAGAAGGCTCACGCTCACCAGGCCGATGATAAGGCGGAGCCAGAGTGAGGCGCTGACCTTTTGTGGACTACGCACCGGCGACCTTATCTGAGAGCACATAGCCCACGCCACGCAGCGTGTGGATGTGCATATCTGCCCCGGCATCCTGCAAGCGTCGGCGAATCCTGTGGACCAGGACTTCGATGGCATTTGAGGCAAGATCCTCCCCGAACGAATAGATCGCATCCTCGATAGCCGATTTCGGCACCACCCGGCCGGCGCGTCGCATCAGAAGCTCAAGCCCATCCATCTCGCGGCGGCCGAACTCGACGGGGACGCCGTTGACGGTTACCTCGCGGTCGCTCGTGTCGAAGGAAACGTTGCCGGCCGTGAGTTTGACGCCGAGGGCCTCGCCGGGTCTGCGTAAGAGAGCCCGCACCCGCGCGATAAGCTCGTCGATCTCGAAGGGCTTGCGCAGATAGTCGTCGGCGCCTTGATTGAGACCGGCAACCAGATCCTCCAAACTGTCGCGCGCGGTAAGCACGAGAACCGGGCGGGTCATCTGCCGGCGGCGCTGAGCGGAGAGCCACTCGAGGCCATCCCGGTCTGGAAGACCGAGATCGAGCAGTAGCGTGTCATAATGGGTAGCGGCGAGAGCGCCTTCGGCGTCCGCGGTCGTGTCGACATGGTCAACGGCGAAGCCGCTGTTCTGCAAAGCCGTGGCCAGATAGTCGGCGAGCCGCTGATTGTCCTCGATGAGCAAGAGGCGCATCCCGTCCCCCTCCCTCAGCTCGTATATAATGTCTGAACCGTCTTTGCCGGCGAATTGAAGGCCATTTCGCGGCGGGATCCGGCCGAAGCCTGTCCTCGACGCACCCCGCTGGGGCAAAAAGTCACCATGTCCGAAAGGGTCGTGGCCGACCTTACCTCAACGTTACAGGATCGCTGCGAGCCGCAAAAAATGCCAGCGTGGGGCCGTTTCGAGGGGTTTCCGGCACCCGGTAAATCCCCGTTTACTGTGATTGGCCTTGCGCCAACTCCGCCGCTGCCACCGTAAGGTAAGCTTAATGTGTCGCGCAAAAAATAAGTGAAAACCGCGGCTTCTCTCCTTTTTTGGGTTGAGTACCTGCCGCCTCGAGACTTTGACGCCTCGAGACTTTGAATTGTCTGAAAGGGCGGGAGGGGATGCTCGATTCAATTGCCACGGCGTTGGGCGAGGGTGCGACCTCCGTTACCGAGGAGCCGGTCGGGACTTGCGGGTCTGTGATCGACTGGTCAGGCTGTCCCGACTTTGACATCGAAGTCGGCGGCAAGCGCCATCTGATCAAGGCCAATCGCACCCAGATCTTCGATTTGTTGATGGCGAGCTGTGAGCGCGCGACGCAGCTCGAGGAGCAAACACGCGAGCTCCAGGCCGAAATCGTGACCCTGAAGAAGGCCGCGATCGCTAAAGATGAGTTTTTCGCGAAAGCCAGCCACGAGTTACGCACGCCGCTGACGCCGATCCAGGGCGCTCTCGTCATCATGAAATCCGGAAAGGTCGCCGAGCTCCCGGAGAAGCTTGAGGGAATGGTTGACTTGGCGAACCGCAACTGCACGCGGCTTATGTCTATTGTCAACGACCTGCTCGACTTCACGCGCATCGGCGCCGGCCGATTTAGCCTCAATCAGACGATGATTGAGCTCGCGCCGTTCCTTGAGCAGGTCCTGCAGAACAAGCGCATCGAAGCGAACGCCCCCAGCATCGTATTCCATGTCGCGCCGGACGCGAAGGATATCAGGCTGAATGCCGACCCGATCCGCATCCAGCAGGTTCTCGATAATCTGCTGTCGAATGCGATGAAGTTCACCGACCCTGCCGGGCATATCGAGGTGAATGTTGAACTTCATGATCGAGCACTGCGCGTCTCAGTGGCTGATCATGGAGTTGGGATCCCCAAAGACTTCCAGGACCGAGTGTTTGACGCGTTCGCCCAAGCCGAACAATCGGCGAGCCGCCGCCAAGGCGGCGTCGGTCTCGGACTTGCCATCTGCAAGTCGATCGTGGAAGCCCATGGCGGCAGCATCGCCTTCACGTCAAAAGAAGGCGAAGGCACGACCTTTTATTTCGATCTACCGCTGCCTGCGGCGTGATTTCCCAGCGACGGCAAAAAGAGCCGATACGCGTCCGCCAACGAAGAACCCGCAATCTACAGTGGAGTTTGAGTTTAGCGAGCGGCTCTCGCGAACTCGACGGCAATCCCGTCCTTGGTGTGCCGCACCACTCGGCCCTCGGTCCGGCCGACACGGACCCGCTCGCCTATCGGAGGCTGCACGTCGAGCTGGAGTGCTGCTCCCGTCAAGGAGAGATTGATCACCTTGCAGTCGAAGACCTGACCATTACCGAGAGTAATTTGCGTCGTGCCGCGCACGATGCTCATCCGTGGCGAGCGTCGGCCTTCGGCAGTGGCGCGTTCGCTGGCACGGCTCTTTTCCTCACTCGGCAGAACGACCGGTGTAGGCGCTGACTTGCCACGTTCCGTCGTCTGGCCTCGCCACTCCATGTAGCGCTCAAAGTTTTCTACCACGCCGCAGAGATGGGCGAGGTCGATTGGCTTGGCGATAACGAGATCGAATGTATGCCAACTGTCCGGGCGACTCATGAAGCCCTCGACATCGCTCGTGATGCCGACAAAGCGCGTGCCTTTCGCATCCCCGCCAGCGGATTTGAACATCGAAACCACGCGCAAGCCGTCAAGCCTCGGCAGGCGAAAATCCATCAGCACGATGTCGTAGTGATGATCGCGCAAAGCCTTAAGGGCCTTCTCACCATCGTCCACGACGTCAATCCGGTGTCCGCGCTGGGCGAGCAAAAGCCTGAGGAGATCTTGAGTTACGACGCTATCGTCGGCCACCAAGATGTCCATCGTGGCGCTGCCCTCACGAGAAGGAAGCCGTGTAGCGGCGTCTTCTACCCCTCTCGTTCTAACCATGACACTTTCCGGTTGCGGAGACATTTTGCGGCCCCAGCCCGGCAGCATGTTCAAGCGCTCTACCAAACCACCCGTGCCGGTCTCAATTGCCCAAAGGCAAGTTTGCGCAAATCACAAACTGCACGTCTGGCGTGAAGATAAGGTTAGCGTGGTTTACTCAACCGAAGCTCTACTCCCGGTCTTGCGGCAGCACCGCAGCTTGGACCTCCAATTCACATGCCGCGAAATTGGTACTGGGGGCATATTGGGTGTCCGTATCCTTCCAACAAGTATCCAAAGCCCGAGAGTTGAGAATTTCATCAGCAGGTCCAAAGATAAAATATATATCAAATTATAGAGATCGAACTAATTGCAGCTTAAGCAAACAAGTCCAGGCTTTATTGATGATTCTCCTGTAATAGACGGTATAGAAACAAGGAAAAGAAGCGTCTGAGGGACTAAGGGGGGGTGATGTCTGACCATCTTGAGCGCATCACTTATGTTGAAGACGAGCCGGACATTCGCTCGATCACGGAATTCGCGCTGACCGAGATTGGAGGCTTCAACCTCGATGTCTGTACGAGTGGCGCCGAAGCGCTCGAGCGTGCTCCGCGCTTTCATCCTCATCTCATCATCCTCGACGTCATGATGCGCGGGATGGATGGCATCGAGACCTACAAGCGGCTGCGGGCAAGTCCTGATCTTGCCGAAACGCCAGTTGTATTCATGACCGCAAAGGCCATGAACCATGAGATGGACCGCTATCGCGCTCTGGGTGCGGCCGAAGTGATCGCCAAACCTTTCGATCCGCTCTCGCTTTCCACGCGCATCCAGCAAATCTGGCAAGAGGCACATTCAGCGAGGCAAGCTGCGTAATGACCCTGCAGGATCAGCTTCGCGTCTTGATCGAGCGGAACCATACCAAGCTACTCGAACAGGTTGCTACCTTGGCGCAATTGCTGGCTGAGCGCGACCGTGAGGGTAACCTTGAACTGGCCCCGCTCATCGAAGCTCAGCGTCTTACCCACCAGATGCGGGGCGCCGCCGGCTCGATAGGGTTCGGCGAAATGGGAGTCGCCGCAGCCGCGCTCGATGAAAGCCTCAAGGCGCTTTGCAGAGCAAACGGGGCAATTCCCGGCGTCCAGCTCGGGCCCTCCTTGGCCCTTCTTGCCTCGCTTCGGACTGTCGCTGGCGAAACGAATCCCCAGACGTCAACCCTCTATAACGCAGACCTGTCGCGGTTCACGCGATAGCCCCGGGCCCCGTATCGGCTTGGCGAGAGCTGAGGCTTCGCGGCGGGCTCTTTGGACTGCTTGCTCGCGGCGATTGCCTTGGGCGGCAGCCGTTCTTGATCTAGGTCAAGGAAGAGAGGGGAGGGCCTCATAGAGTGGAAACTGCCCGGATGCCCGTTCGAAAAGAGGCGAGGGTTCTGCCTAGGAGGGGAGGGATGTCATGCCTGCAGAAATGGGCAAAGCGCCGACCGCGCGTGAGATGATCCAGCGCCAGGCGTTGATGGACGACATGCTGGCGCGTTACGGCGTCGATTTGCTCGCGCTGATTGGGGAGGACGGCGGGAAATCCTATGTGGAGGCTCGCTCGCGCTGCCGCGGCTGCTCCACAATCAAGGTCTGTCGCGACTGGCTGCTGACGGTGGACGACCACACCTTGTCCGAGCCGCAGGATTTCTGTTCCAATTCCGGCCTCTTCCGTATGTTGCTCGACAAATAGGCATGTCTGCCGGCTGGCCTAGCCGAACTTGAACAGCACGCCGTAGCCGCCGCGCGGATAGTTCCACTCGATGTCGCCAGTGGGCTCGCCGATGATCCGGCATGTGCCGCATTCGACGCAGCCGTCGGCGGCGATCTCCACCTGTCCCTTGTCGTTGAGTTCGTAGCAGCGCGCGGGGCAGGCGGTGAGCAACGCGAGCAGCGCGGGTGTTGGCGCCGTATGCGGCCTCACCTTGATATGCGCCCGGCCCGCGTCGATAAGATTGGCGAGCATGAGCGCGACGCATGGCTTGCTTGCATGCGCGGCGCGCTCGACGAAGTGGTCGCCGATGTCTCGCTGCGCGAAGAGCTGTTTGCCAATTTCCGCAAGCTCGCCGATTGGATGCGCAACGACCCCGACAACCCCCACGACCGCGCCCACGTTTAACACCGAAAGGCTACACGAAGGCAGCCTCGCGCGCCGCTTGGTGCTGCACGCGCAGCCATTGATACCAATCGGCCAACCCCTCTCCCGTGCGGGCCGAGACGGTCATCACTTCGATCTCGGGATTGACGGTGCGCGCATTCTCGATTGCGCGCGCGACGCTGAACTCGACATGCGGCAGGAGGTCGATCTTGTTCAGCAGCATGAGCCGTGAGGCCGCGAAAATATGTGGATATTTCAGCGGCTTGTCGTCACCCTCGGTGACCGAGAGGATGGCCACCTTGGCCTGTTCGCCAAGGTCGAACATCGCCGGACACACGAGATTACCGACATTCTCGATAACGACGACCGAGCCTGTCCCCGGCTTCAGCAGCGAGAGCCCACGTGCCACCATATCGGCTTCGAGGTGGCAGCCGATACCGGTATTGACCTGAACCACGGGAGCGCCAGCCGCGCGGATGCGCTCCCCATCATTCGCCGTCGCCTGATCGCCCTCGACCACGAAGAGCGGCAGCTCGGCTTTGAGATCGCGAATGGTGCGCTCGAGCAGCGTTGTCTTGCCGGCGCCGGGCGACGAGACGAGGTTCAGCGCGAGAATCTCGCGTCCAGCAAGCCAAGCCCGATTCTTGGCAGCCAAGGCATCGTTCTTGGCCAGAACGCGGGCTTCGAGGGCGACCACCTCGGCGGCGTGTTCATGATCATGTCCATGGTCATGTCCATGAGCATGCGTGTGGCCGTCAGGGGATCCGTCGGCATGTACATGGTCATGGTCGCGGCGGTGAGCATCGCCATGCGCATGTTCATGTCCATGAATGTGGGGATGGCTGTGCCGCGTGCCATCGGCATGCACATGTTCATGCTCGTGGTCATGAGCCTCGCCATAGGCGTGCCGGTGCCCATGCGCGTGGGAGTGGGCATGGCGAGTGCCATCGGCATGAACATGCTCATGCTCGTGGCGATGAGCCTCTCCATCGGCGTGCTCATGCTCATGGCCATGGGCATGACAGGCGCAACCGGCATGAACATGTTCATGCCCATGAGCGTGAGTCCCGCCATGGGCATGCTCATGGCTATGGTCATGGGGGTGGCTGTGATGCGCGCCGTCTTCATGAGCATGGTCATGATCGTAATGGTGACCGGAGTCGGCCTTCATATCAAGCAAAGTCGCCTTGGCCCCGTTGCCGCATCCGCAATGCCCGCACATCAGGCTGCCTCCTCTAGTTCCATAGTCTTGATCAAAAGCTCCTCGCCCGCGATGCGCTCAACCTGGCGCGAGCCGCAAGAGCAGGGGGTATAGAGGGTGGTGGTGGCGAATTCGGCACCGCATGCGGTGCAGCGCCCGCGGCCCTCAACTTTCCGAATATCGAGCGTTGCCCCTTCGAGCGCAGTGCCGGCCGCGACCACGTCGAACAGAAGGCGATCGCTTCGGGCAGGATGCCCGAAAGCACGCCGACTTCGAGCGTCACTCTCCGTACGCGCCGCCCCTTTGCCGCGTGCCGATCCGAAGTCCTGCCAATGCGGCGAGGTGCTGAAAGATCGCGCGCTCGATGGCGGAAGCCGCGCGCGCCGCGGGTGTCGCCATCGTGACCGGTGACACCAAGGTCGTGCACAAGGCGGTATTCTTCTGCGCATGCCTCGCACATGGGGAACACCGCCATCGTTGTCTGGGCGCGATCGTACGGAATGCCGGCGACGATCGAGAAGCGCGGCCCGCAATGGGTGCAGTTGGTGAAGGGATAGCGGTAGCGGCGCTCGAAGGGGTCTTGCACCTCGCGCCCGCACGCTTCGCAAATCGCGGCGTCGGGCGTCACTTGCGTGTGCGCTGCGCCTCCTTCGCTCTCGGCAATCATGAACTCGACTGGCAGCGAGCCCGAGAAGGCTTGTGTCTCGATGCGGTCGATGCGGCCGAGGGGAGGGGGCTCGCGCCACATGCGGGCGATGAAGTCGGCAATCTCTTTGGTCGAGCCGCCGACGCGCACGAGAACGCCGTCGCAGTCGTTGAGCACTTCGCCAGAGAGACCGTGCTCGCGCGCAAGCCGCCACACCGTCGGCCTGAAGCCCACGCCTTGCACGCGCCCGCGCACGCGGATCTCGACCGCGGCCCGCGCCTCTTCGCTCTCGGCGACGCGGTGGAGGTTCACGGCAGAGCCTCCCACAGCAGCACGCGGTTGTTGCCGGAATCGGCAACCGCGAGCGTGTCGCCGCAAGTCGAGACGTTGTAGGGCCAGCACAGGCTATCGCGGTAGGGCATTGCCCAGCGATTGTCGCCCTTGGCGGCGAAGTCGCGTTGACCTGCGAGCCTGGTCGCGGCTTCGTCCATGGCAAGGCCTGCAAGCGCAAAGCCGACGAGGCGCGAGTTGGCGGTGTCGGCGACGATGAGATGCTCGCCGGCGACAGCGAGCCCGTAAGGCATGTTGAGCGCACGCGCAGTCGGATAATAGGCAGCGCGATTATGATCGACGCTTCTCATGTCGGCCTGGCCGATGACGAAATCGCAATGGACGCCGTTCGCTTGCGGCATCTTGCGCCACGCCATGATGCGGTTGTTGCCGGCATCGGCGACCAGAATGCCGCCATCGACGAGAGCGATGCCGTGCGGCCAGCGCATGCCGAGCGCACTCGGCTCGCCGCCGGCATTCTCGTCGCGCGTGATGAAGTCGCGTTGCCCGAGGACGAGGTCGGCAGGCGCACCATTCCTGGTCGGGATCGTGTCCCACACGAGCACGCGCCTGTTGCCAGTATCGGCGACGATCAGCCTCCCGTTTTCGATGGCAACGCCGTAGCACCAATTGAGCGTGTCCGCGCGCGGAGCGTCGCTTCCGCGATTGGCGAGGGCACCCGTGACGATTGCCGCATACGGGACAGGCGACCTCGAGCAGATAGCCGTACCAGATGCCGCGGCAATGGCTGCACCAATGCCCCGTTGCCTGCTCGGCGACGCCGAGCCTCTTGACGAGAGCGCTGGTGCCGAGCTGCCTGACCGGTTCGTTCGATCCTGAGAGTCGCACGCGCGATTGAAGGAACCGGAGCACCGGCGCCGGCTCTTCACGCTTGTTGTTGTCGTCTGGTCCTGACATTCGGGACTTCTCAACCGGTCTCGTTGAGGCCGTAGCGCTTGATCTTGTTGGCGAGCCCGACGCGTGACAAGCCCAATTCGTTCGCCGCGCGGCTCTGGTTCCAACGATGACGCAGCAAGACCTCGCCGACCAATTGCTTTTCGAGACTCTCGACCTTTTCCTTCAGCGTCGTGCCTTCGGGGATAAAACCGTTCGCTCGCCGCGTCACGCGTGGGGCGGCCGCAAGGATCGCCGGCGACATGAATTCGGTGGTGAGATAATCGCCGTCCTTCGCAAGAGCGACCATGCGCCTGATCTCGTTCTCGAGCTCGCGCACATTGCCGGGGAACTCATAAGACGTGAGCTTGTCGAGCGCGCCAGCGGAGATGCCGAGCACCTTGCGCCCGATTGCGTCGCGATGCTTGGCGGCGAAGAACTCGGCAAGCGCCGGGATGTCGTCAGGCCGCTCGCGCAAAGGCGGCACCTCGAGCTCGAAGCCGCGCAGGCGGAAATAGAGGTCCTGGCGGAACTTACCGGCTGCCACGAGCGCCTTCAGCGAGCGGTTGGAGGCGGCGATGATGCGCACATTGCATATCTTAGTCTTGTCCGAGCCGAGCGGTTTCACCTCGCCCTCCTGCAGAAAGCGGAGCAAGCTCACCTGGAACGACGGAGACACCTCCGAGATCTCGTCGAGAAAGACAGTGCCGCCGTCGGCGGCGCGGAACAGGCCAAGGCGGTCTGAGATTGCGCCCGTGTAGGCGCCGCGCTTGTGCCCGAACAGCTCCGACTGCAACAGCTCGTCGGGCATGCCGCCGCAATTCTGCACCATAAGTGGGCTCGCCCGCCGGCTCGAATTGTAGTGGATGCCGCGCGCGAGCAGCTCCTTTCCCGTGCCCGTCTCGCCTTGGACCAGGATCGGCAGCTCGGTCCGCGCGGCTTTGCGGGCAAGGTCGCAAAGCTCCGCCATCTTCTCATTGACATAGACGAGCTTTTCGAAACGCTGGCTCTCCGGAGCAAGCGGATGACCGTGGCGGTCATGGAACAGAAGTGAGTCGCCCGAGAACTTGAACTCGCGCGAGAGGAGGCGATGGCGCCGAGCAAGTTCGCGCGTCTCGAGCGCGCGTTTGACTAGGAGCCTGACCTGCGCGGCATCGAGCGGCTTGCGCACGAATTGATAGATCGAGGCTGGCGCGACGGCAGGCCCGGCAAGGCTCGTCTCGGCATCGAGTGCGAGCAGGCGGATGATCTCGGGATGGGAGATGCGCAAGTCCGATAGGAAGCCGAGCCCGCCGCCCAAGCCTCCATCCTCGGCGATTACGAGATCGACATGAGCGTCGGAAAGCGCAGCGTTGGCGTCGTTCGCGGAGCGTGCGCAAAGAACCCGGTAGCCGGACTGATTGGACAGAAGGTCCACCGTGTCAGCCCATTCACCGGCGTCTTGCGCCAAGATAAGGACGGTTCCGAGCTGGTCCATGCAATGCTGTTTGACAGATTGCTTACCTTCTTAGCAAATGCGAACCTCTTTTACAATTTGCGCTTAGGCGGTTGCAGAAATCTGGTGGTTCAAGTCGAGGGAGAATCGCCAGCGCCTTGAACAGGAGCCACAAATGCTTGTGTGGGGGACCGGCGGTGGCGCATCGAGAGACAGCCTTCGGGTGGGAGCGGTCGCATGATCGACGTTGACGTCGCCCTCAAGCTCGGCAGCTTCGATCTCGATGTCGCGTTTGCAAGTAACGCCGGCGTCACCGCAATGTTTGGCCGCTCGGGTGCCGGCAAATCGATGACCATCAGCCTGATCGCCGGGCTGACGCGTCCCGATCGTGGCCGCATTGTCCTCGACGAACGCATCCTCGTCGATACGGCGCAAGGCATCTTCGTGCCTGCTTATCGGCGCCGCATCGGGCTTGTGTTCCAGGACGCGCGGCTCTTTCCCCATCTCTCAGTCAGGCAGAATCTCCTCTTCGGCCGCTGGTTTGCGCCAAAAGCCGCTGAAAGCGTCGCCTTCTCCAAGGTGGTGGAGACGCTCGGCATCGGCCATCTCCTCAAGCGGAGGCCAGGCGGCCTCTCTGGCGGCGAGAAGCAGAGGGTTGCGATCGGCCGGGCGCTGCTTGCCTCGCCTAAGCTGCTTCTTATGGACGAGCCGCTCGCCTCGCTCGACGTCGAGCGCAAGCTTGAGATCCTGCCGCTTATCGAGTCCTTGCGTGACGAGTTCGCGATCCCGATCGTCTATGTCTCGCACGCGGTCGACGAAGTGGCGCGGCTTGCAGGCATCGTGGTCGTGCTCGAAGACGGTCATGTCGTTGCTGTTGGCAAGGTCGATGACGTGCTCGGACCAGGGCTCCGGCACGCCCGGATCAGCCGCTTCGCGCGATCCTCGGTCCTTGTCGGCCGCCTTGGCGCGACCGACCCGGTCTACGGTCTCACCGAGCTCAAGCATCCCGCTGGCACGATCTGGCTGACCGGCGCCGCAGGTCCCGAAGGACGCGAGGCGCGCGTCGTCGTCAAAGCGACCGATGTGACGCTGTCCAAGACCAAGACGCACGACCTCAGCATCCGCACCACTCTCGCAGGGAGAGTCGAGAGCATCGAGACTGATGATGGCCCGCTCGCTGGTGTCGCCATCGATCTCGATGGGCACGGCAAACTTTTCGCCCTTGCCACACGCAAGGCGACCGATGAGCTCAAGCTCGTCCGTGGTGACGCGGTGTTTGCCTTGGTTAAAACCGTGGCGCTTGACGAGCGCGCCGTGGCCGAGACCGAGCCATAAGTGCCGCAAGCCAATCCCCGTCGTCCCGCGCTCGTTTACCAGATGTCAAGGATGAGGCTGACGTCGTCCGGCCCCCCTGTCTATCGTTCGCTCTGGCGGCACAATAAATGCACACGCCTCGGTCTATCGTCGCCGAGGAAGCGGATGCCAGGTTTACTAGCCGCTTCTTATTCGGCAATGGAGGCGGCCGCGTGAACAGCGTCAATTTGGATCATTCAACGGTTATCGCTCCTGAGGAGCAGGTCTTGCGTGAGCCCTTGCGCGCGAGATTGGCGAAGTGGCGTCGAGGGGCGGCCGAGCTACTTTCCCGACCTGCGCAACTCCTGCCGCGCGCTTCCATGAGCGATGAGCAAGCATGGCGATCAAGCGATGCGCACGCACTCCATTCAAGCGATGCCCCCGAAGAGCTAACGCACGAATCGTGCGCGGTTGCGCTTGATCTTGCCGCGCTCGAGGAGGGGCTTAGCGCTGAGAGTATTCTTGCCGCCTATCGGCGCGGGCTTTTGCTCGAGCATCATCCAGATCGGCCCGGATGGGTGAACCCGGCAAAGCGCGAAGTCATCGCTCCACAGGAGCTCCGACTCGGTGCTCCGCTCAGGCGCCTCCTACGCGAAGGGATCTTCAGGGTCAGCTTTGATGAAGATTTCGCTGCCGTGCTCGCCGCTTGCGAGGAGGCCTCGCCGCAAGACTCCCGCCTTGCCCCTCAACTTTTGGCCGCCTTCATAACGTTGCATCAAGAGGGACATGCGCACTCTATCGAAGTCCGAACTGCCGACGGCACTCTGGCGGGCGGACTGTACGGTATTGTTGCCGGCAACGTCTTCTTCGCCGAGGCGAAATTCGAGCATGTCAAGAAGGCTTCCATGGTCGCGCTCACGGTGCTGCATCATCATTTGAGTCATTGGGGTTTTGCGCTCCGATCGGCGCGATGGGGCGCCCCGGTGCACATGGTCAGCCGCGACATTTTCCGCGCGCTGCTCGACATTCATGCCGCAAGCGATTGTTGCTCGGGCCCCTGGACGATTGATCCTGGTCTCGACACTTATGCGTGGAGCGGGCGTCCGCGTGTCGCATGCCGCAGAGAGCGCAATGGCCCGCTTCCGCCGCTTTCGCTGACACATGACAAGTTTTCCGCGTCGTACCGGCAGTCATGCGCGCAAGCGAGCGGCGCTGCGCAGCAGCGAGCCTAAAGGTCTGCTGTTATGAGCGTCGCGCAGGCTCTGGGACAGGAGAAGAGGAAGGACGAAGCTGCTGCGAGCGGGCTCGAAGTACGTGTCGATGACTTTGCTGCTTGCAATTGGGACGAGCTGATCTCGGGTTTCGACGATGTGAGCTACGATCAGACCGAGGCGTTTTCCTCTCTCCGATGGGGAGCAGGGCGCATCAGTCAGCTCGTTCTCGTGAAAGGCGGCAACGTAACGGCTGGCGCCCGCGTAGTCGTTCTCACCCAGCCCGGACTTGCGAGCGGTCTGGCTTATCTCCGTGGCGGGCCGTTCTGGCGCCGCCGCGGCACCGCGCCCGACACAAGCTTGTATCGCGCGGCCATCAAGGCGATCAGGGCCGAGTATTGTGACCGCCGCGGCCATCACCTCGTGGTGACCCCACGCTTCCATCCGGAATTCTCTCCCCTTGAGGCACGCATGCTTCAAGCTGAGGGGTTTCGCGCGCGCAGCGGCTCGCCCGACCCGTGCCGCTATTTCGTCAATCTCGGCATCGATCGCGACCGGCGGATGGAGAGCCTCGACCAGGGCTGGCGGCGCAATCTCCGCAAGGCTCTGGGGCATGGGTTGGAGATCACGCTCGGCGATAGCGAGGCTGACACGCAGCGCTTCATCGACCTCAACACCTCGCTCAAGCGGCGCAAGCGCTTTCACGATCAGGGTCATGAACTCTTGCTTCCCGAGCTTTCGCGCGCTCTGCCGCCCAAGCTCCGGCCGCAGATCGCTCTCGCCTATCATCGCGGCCAGCCGGTCGCGGGCGCCGCTCTCCTGCTCGCCGGCGATGTTGCGCACTATCTATTCGGCGGCAGCGACGAAGCGATGCTGAAACTGAACGCTGGATACGCGTTGCAATGGTGGCTGGTCGAGCGCCTCTCTGCGCGCGGTCATCGATGGTACGACCTCGGCGGCGAGAGCTTGAGCGAAGGATTGCGTCAATTCAAACGCGGCCTGGTCGGCAGGGAGGGGCGCATCGTCGAGGCCAATGTCGATTACGAGCTTTCCGGCAGCGCAACGGGACGCATGGTCGCCGAACTGGTGTTCGGCGTTCGCGCCGCCAAGCGCTTCTATATGAAGCTGCTCAACGCCTGAGCGCCTCCGCTTCGCTAAAATTTCACTGAATTTGTGACCGGGCAATAAAGCTCGTTGTGATGAGCCTCGAGTAGCTTGCCCAGAGGGGCACCCTTGGGAAATCCCCGTCTGATTCATGTGCAACGCGTCGTTTTCGGGGAACGCATATGCATCTCGACATGCTGACGATGTCGGCCGCGAGCATCACCGTGACCGGCGTGCTTGGCATTGTGCTTGTCTTAACCTGGGCAAGGGAGCGGGAAAGCGTTTTCGTCGGTTGGTGGGGTCTCGCGCTCCTGATGCAGAGCGCGGGCATCGTCATCTCGGCGGCGTCCTCGCTGCAAAACGACGCCGATCTCGTCACTATCGGCACCGCTGCGATGGTGCTGTCCGACGCCGTCAAATGGCATGCCGCGCGACAATTCGCCAACCACCCGGTCAATCCCGCGTGGACCCTTCTCGGGCCTCTCGTCTTCCTCATGGCGGCCTATTCCGGCTATCTCGACGGCTTCGGCGCAAGACTCGTCGTCGTCTGCACCCTGTCGGCGCTTTACAATTTCGCTGCGGCCTTCGAGCTTTCGCGCGCCAACGGCGAGTATTTAGCGTCTCGCTGGCCGGCGGTCGGGCTCCTCGTCGTGACGGGGCTCAGTTGTCTCTCCTGGCTCCCCCTCAACCTCATCATGCCGACCCATGAAGTGATCGCCGTCTTCTCCTCCACTTGGTTCCCGGCTGTGATCCTGGCCACGCTCCTCGTCCGCATCGCTCTGGCGTTCGTGGTTCTCTCGATGGCAAAGGAGCGGCAGGAGATGGAGCAGCGCACCGACGCACTGACCGATCCCCTTACCGGTCTTCCCAATCGGCGCGCTCTATTCGAAGCGGCCGACGCCTACGGGCATGAGAGAAGCGTGTTGGGTGGACCGATCTCGGTCCTCATCTTCGACCTCGATCACTTCAAGCAGGTCAACGATCGTTTCGGCCACGCTCAGGGCGACCGCGTGCTCCGGTTGTTCGCGATCAAGTCCAAGGAACATCTCAACGGCAATAGCATCGTCGCGCGGCTCGGTGGGGAGGAGTTTGCCGCCATCCTACCTGGTGCCGACGCACGCGCCGCGGTCGGATGTGCCGAAGCAGTTCGCCACGCCTTCGCCAAGTCTGCCGCCTTCGTCGATGGCCTTCCCGTCGGCGCCACAGTGAGCGTGGGAGCGGCCTCTGATTCTGACCTCAACAGCGACCTGAACGCCCTGTTCCGCAGGGCTGATGCCGCGCTCTATGTGGCCAAGCGGGGTGGCCGCGATCGGGTTGAGTATCTTGCGCCCGAGGACACTAGTCCGCCTCCGGCGGTCGGCGGGGTGGTCCGTGCCAACCTCGATCGCCGCTCGGCTGCGCCACCGGCAGTCGTCCCTGTGACGGCCTATGCCGAGGCCAAATTGGGGGTTTGACCAGTCGAAGCGCCGGCACTTGAGGGGTCACGGGCCTAGACGAGCAGTGTCGCATACCCCCACCGGGGGTTGATTGTGACAGTAAGACGACTGATCTGGCGCAATGCAAACGTAACAGGAGGCTGGCAAGTTGATGCCGGCTTTAGCTTTTCTCGCCGGAGATTTTATGAAGTCGCGGATTATCGAGCAGCTCGGTCAAGCAGAGTTGATGCTGCCGAATTTGCTCGCCGGCGCGCTTAAGGCCAACGAGCGCGCCAAGCTCCGCATGAGCGTGCTTCAGGCCGCCGTACAACACGCCCACGATCCTCATGGCGCGCCGCTTGATCTTGCCGCCGAATGTGGCAACGCCGGCATCGACGCCGGTGCCATCCGCAGCCTGATCGCGGGGGCACGCGCCAATGGAGGGGGCCTCATCGAGGCTCCGGGTCTCGCCAGGCTCAACCAGGCTCTGCTTGCCGACGTCGAAACGATGATCAAGGCTGTCGGCGCTGGAGAAGCGGCTGCTGGCGTCTCAGCCGAGCAGCGCCTCGATGCGATTGGCAGAGCACTCGATCTCGCCAGCGAGCGCATATCCGAATCTGGCATCGCCAAGCTCACCGCGGTTGGTGCGACCGATAGCCTGCATCGCCTGGTGATGGATCTGCACAAGGCGCTGAATCGCATGACGGCGCAATGCGCCGAGGAAACCATCGACGGCGCCAGGTGCTATGGACTACATCCCGAGGACAAGCCGTTGGTTGGCGCCTTCATGCGCGGGCTTGCCCGCACGCGCGGGCTCAAATTCGACCACCCCGGCCTCGATACCACCGCTGTGCGCGGCGAAACGCGCCTCATCATCCAGAACGACATCGGTACCACCGACGCCCATGTGCTGGTGATCGGCATCGAGGGCTCAAGCGTGACCGTCACCCACAGCGACGTGCATTCCGCGCGCGCGAAATTCTTCATCAACCTGTTCGATCGCTTCAAGGTCAAGTGGAGTCGCATGCACGAGACAAGCGCTGCAGGCCTCGCCGAAGGCGAGGCGTTCTATCTCGTGACCGGCCGCTACGATGCTGAGTCGCAGGAAGCGATGTGCGCATTTCTTGAAGCGGTCGGCGCATCGCTCGTGTTCCTCATCGATTGGAACAAGGCCCGCAAGGCGCTGCGTAAACTGATTGGCAATGCCGACGCGGTTCAGGTGCTTGATTGGGCTGCGCGGCACGAGATCGGCCATCGCGCCCTGCTCGAGCTTGGCGGGGGTGAGCTGATCGCCTCGGCCGTGCGGCGCGGGGCTCCCGCTCGACTTGGGTTTGGCGAAGAGCTCGCCGATCTGCTCGGACGCGAGGCGACGCTTAAATTTGTGAAGACGGCGCTCCGGCTATCGACCGAGGCTTTGCGCGAAGGCCGCTCGGCACGCTCGGTGCGCGAGATGCTGGAGGTCGATCTCGTGCGCCGGATCGAGCGCAACGACAGCGCGCTTCTCACCATCGTCGTAAGACAACTCGGTCTTGCCCGCGACATCGCCACGCGAATCGCGACTGCGATTGCCGACGGAGGTTTGCGCCGGGTCGACGCCGAGCGCGACGCTGGCCGCGCGAGACGCATCGAAGAGAAGGCCGACGCCATTGCCGTCGATGCCCGCCAAGCCGTTGCGCGCACTGCGGCGGCTCCAACAATTACTGCGCTGATCGATACGGCCGAGGATACCATTGATGAGTTGGAGCAGGCGGCCTTCCTCGTCTCGCTTCTGCCCGCGGCAATCGAGCCCAGCCTCATGGTTCCGCTCGGCGAGCTTGCCGCTGCGGCGATCTCCGGTACAGAGGCCGCCGTCCGCGGACTGGAGGCAGCGGCAAGTCTCGCCGAAGGCGACGGTGGCAGCACCGACAGCGAGGATGCGCTGCAAGCGACCGCACGTCTCGTCGATCTCGAGCATGCGGCAGACGCATCGGAACGCACGATCACGCAACTGGTGCTCGGGGGAGGGGTCGCGAGCGAGGGCGCGCTTCCTGCGCTTGAGCTTGCCCGCACTCTTGAGCGATCAAGCGACCGGCTGTCTCATATCGGCCACGTGCTGCACACCCATGTCATGGAAGAGCTGTCTAAATAGCGAAGTGCAGCCATGAGCATCGTGCGCATCAAGACCGGGGCAAGCATAGAGAGCTCGCCCGATACGATCGGGGCGAAAGCCGCCACTCTCGCCCGCGTTGCAGGCTTTGGACTGCCGGTGCCTCCCGCTTTCGTTCTTCCCATCGAGCTCGGCGCCGCACTCATGCAAGGCGACAAGGATGCCGAGGACACGCTCACCTCGAGTCTTGC
>JBLMXO010000212.1:0-3979 GCA_050257815.1 Actinomycetota bacterium | reverse complement strand
CCTCCCGGGCGAAGACGGCTTTGCCGCCGGTCACGTCACGATTTTGGACTTCACATTTATCGGTAAGGTAAGCCGTACAATGGTCTTGGCTCACGAGACCTCCGCGTGTCGCGCCGAGCGGAGCGCTACGCAGTATATAGTTGGCGGTGCCCGGGCCGCTCCCGGCTTGACAACCGCGCGCGAGACTCCCCGACGCGCGGAGAAGCATATGAGAAGCTCGCGTGGCCATCTACAAAAAAACGCGTCTCGACCAATTATTGGTGGATAGCGGGTTGGCGGCGACCCGCTCGCGTGCCGCGGACCTCGTGCGGCGCGGCTGCGTCAGCGTGGGCGGTGCGCCGGCGGCGAAGCCGGGTGCACTGGTGAGGGCGGATGCGAGCCTCGCGGTCAGCCCCGGCGCCGCAGCCTATGTCTCCCGTGGCGCGCTCAAGCTCGAAGCAGCGCTTGAGTCGTTCGGCTTCGAGGCCGAGGAGAGGGTGGCGCTCGATATCGGCGCCTCGACCGGTGGCTTCACCGAGGTTTTGCTCGCGAATGGTGCGGCCAAGGTCTATGCCGTCGATGTCGGCCGCGACCAACTCCACGCCAAGCTCCGCGCCGACCCCCGTGTCGTGGTGCTTGAGGGGACCGACGCGCGGAGACTCGACAAGGCGCTCGTCAAGGAACCGGCCGGGGCCATCGTGGCCGATGTCAGCTTCATCAGCCTAACCCAGGCGCTTCCCGCCCCAATGGCGCTGGCTGCGCCATGCGCCTGGCTGATCGCGCTCGTCAAGCTGCAATTCGAGGCGGGCCGGAAGGCGGTGGGAAAGCGCGGGGTCGTGCGCTCCGAGGCTGAGCGGGAGAAGGCGGTGACGAGGGTCTGGCAGTTTCTCGAGGAGAAGGGCTGGAAAGTGCTTGGCGTGCTCCCTTCGCCGGTTCTGGGCCGTGGCGGCAACCAAGAATTCCTGATCGGCGCTCGCCATGACGGCTGAAGTTGCCGAGGTCGAGATTGCGCGCCTGGGCTCTGGCGGCGATGGCGTGGCCGAGGGTCCAGGCGGCCCGATTTACGTTCCCTTCACCCTGCCGGGCGAGAGGGTCGTGATTACGCTTGAGCCAGGGAGCGACCGCGGCGCTCTGCTCGACGTGCTGACCCCTAGCCCCGACCGCATCGCCCCGGTCTGCCCCTATTTCGGCGACTGCGGCGGTTGCGCCCTCCAGCACATGGCGGAAGGCGCCTATCTCGCTTGGAAGCGCGAGCAGGTGACGACCGCCTTGAAGTCGAGAGGACTCGCCGCCGAAGTTGAGCCGGTGCGGCCAGTGGCTTTAGGCAGCCGGCGCCGCGCCACACTTGCGCTCGGCCGGAGCGCGGATGGCCCGACACTCGGCTATCACCGTGCCCGCTCCCACAATCTCATCGACGTCGCCGCCTGCCCGGTCCTTAGCCCGCGCATCACGGACAGCCTCACTAGGCTGAAACAGGCGCTCGCGCCGCTGCTCGGGGGTAAGCGCGAGGCGCGCGTGACTGTGACCGACACGGAAAGCGGTCTCGATATCCTGCTGGAAGGCGCCCGCCCGAGCCCAGCGTCGCTCGGGGCTTGCGCCGGGCAAGCAGGCGCGCTTGGCGTGGCGAGGCTCACTGCCGGTAAGGAAAGCATCGTGCTCGGGGCGGCGCCCGAGGTCGATCTCTCTGGCGTCCAGGTGAAGCTTCCGCCCGGAGCATTCCTTCAGGCCTCGCGCGAGGCCGAAGGCGAGATGGTTGCCCTGGTGCGCGAGGGCGTCAGCGGCGCCAAGCGCATCGCCGACCTGTTCG
Source organism: Actinomycetota bacterium (assembly GCA_050257815.1). Classification (GTDB taxonomy): domain Bacteria; phylum Pseudomonadota; class Alphaproteobacteria; order Rhizobiales; family Methyloligellaceae; genus Methyloceanibacter. The sequence goes on along the minus strand of JBLMXO010000212.1, from coordinate 2,193 downwards.
CCGGGCTTGGCACCTTTGCCTTCGCGCTGGCGCGTTCGGGCCAGGTCGACGCCTACGAGGCCGACGACGCCGCTCTTGCTGCGCTCGCCGAGGCAGCGCGCAAGACGTCCAAGCTCAAGCCGGTCAGGACCTTCGTCCGCGACCTCTTCCGTTCGCCGCTCGTCGCCAAGGAGCTAGCGGTCTATGATGCGGTAGTGTTCGACCCGCCGCGCGCGGGCGCCTCGGCGCAAGCGGCGCAACTCGCAAAGTCGCCAGTGCCGGCGCTGGTCGCGGTGTCATGCAATCCCGGTACGCTCGCCCGCGATCTCCGCGTTCTCGTCGAGGGCGGCTACCGCATTACCCGCGTGGTGCCAGTGGACCAGTTCCTGTTCTCGCCGCATATCGAAGTCGTCGCCCACCTCGAGCGCTAGCCGCGACCGCCTTGTCATGCCCGCGAAAGCGGGCATCCAGTAACCACTGACAGCGATTGAAGCGTGAGGTCCGGGGGTACTGGATTGCCCGGTCAAGCCGGGCAATGACGAGTCTCAACAGGTAAGGAGCCGGTCCACGAAAGCCGGAACCACCTCGGTCGCCGGGCCGTAGAACGCTTCGGCGAAATAGCTCGCACCGTCAGATGGTTCGAGATTGAGCTCGACGGTATGCGCTCCCGCCGCGCGCGCCTCGGCGCCGAAACCCGCGGCGGGATAGACCGCGCCGCTTGTTCCGATCGAGATGAAGAGGTCGCACGCACCAAGCGCCTCATAGATCCTGTCCATCTCGCGCGGCATCTCCCCGAACCACACCACGTCCGGGCGCATTGCCGCGAGTCCACAAGCAGGGCACGGGGTTTCGATCGAGAGGTCACCGAGCCAAGGGAAGCTTGACCAGCAATGAGCGCAAAGCGCCTTGCCGAGCTCGCCATGCATGTGGATCAGATTCTTGGTCCCTGCCGCCTCATGCAAGGCATCGATGTTCTGCGTCACGGTCAGCACCTCGCCCTTATAACTCCGCTCGAGCTTGGCCAGCGCGTGATGGGCGGCATTGGGCTTGGCGTCGGCGTGGCGGCGCCGGCGGAGATTATAGAAGTCGTGGACCTTCACGGGGTTGCGCGAGAAGCCTTCGGGGGTCGCCACTTCCTCGATATTGAACTCCGACCACAGCCCACCTTTGTCGCGGAACGTGCCGAGCCCGCTCTCCGCCGAAAGCCCGGCTCCGGTCAAAATGACGATTTTTTCGAACCGCATTCGCGCTGGTGATCTAGCATTTGCCGGTCTGGCCGCGATGGCGGAGGTAATGGTCGGCGAGCACGATTGCGACCATCGCCTCGCCGATCGGCACGGCGCGGATGCCGACGCACGGGTCGTGGCGCCCTTTGGTCGAGATCTCTGTCTCCTGGCCCTTTTTGTCGACCGTCTCGCGCGGCGTCAGGATCGATGACGTGGGCTTCACCGCGAAGCGCGCGACGACCGGCTGCCCCGTCGAGATGCCGCCCAGGATGCCGCCCGCATTGTTTGATTTGAATACAGGCCATCCCGGGGGACGGTTGCGCATCTCGTCGGCATTCTCCTCGCCCGACATGCCAGCAACAGCGAAGCCAGCGCCGATCTCGACGCCCTTCACCGCGTTGATGCTCATGAGACCCGATGCGATGTCCTGGTCAAGCTTGCCGTAGATCGGCGCGCCGAGCCCCGGTGGCACCCCGTCGGCAACGATCTCGATGACGGCGCCGGTCGATGAGCCTGTCTTGCGCACCTCATCGAGGAACTTGGCCCAGACCTCGACCGCGGCAGGGTCGGGGCAGAAGAATGGGTTCTTCTCGACCTCGTCCCAGCGCCAATTGGCACGATCGATTCGGTGCGGGCCGATCTGCACCAGCGCGCCACGCACGCGCATCTCAGGCACAACTTTCCGCGCGATGGCGCCGGCGGCGACGCGCATTGCTGTCTCGCGTGCTGAGGCGCGGCCTGAGCCCCGCCAATCACGCACGCCATATTTGGCGAAGTAGGTGTAGTCGGCGTGGCCTGGGCGGAACTTGTCTTTGATCTCGCCATAGTCCTTCGAACGCGCATCGACATTGGCGATCTCGAGCGAGATCGGCGTGCCCGTGGTCACTTGCGCGCCGGTCTCCTCGTCGGGGAACACGCCAGAGAGGATGCGGACCTGATCGGGCTCCTGGCGCTGGGTCGTGTACTTCGACTGACCGGGACGGCGCTT
>JBLMXO010000211.1:0-7766 GCA_050257815.1 Actinomycetota bacterium | reverse complement strand
AATCCGTCACCGACCGTCCGTCCTTGATCGCCTGCCGAACCGTCATTGGCTACGGCGCGCCGAGCAAGGCCGGAACTGCTGCGACGCATGGCTCCCCGCTTGGCGCCGAGGAGGTCAAGGGTGCACGCGAGCGTCTCAATTGGCGCTATCCGCCATTCGAGGTGCCTGAGCATATCTTGGCAAGTTGGCGTGAGGCGGGACGCCGCAATCGTGGCGCCTACGAAGCGTGGAGCAAGGCCGCCGGCAGGATCAATGCTGCAGCGCTGACTGACCCGATCGACGCCGAGGTGGCGGCTAAGATCGAGACCGCCATCGGCGCCGCCAAATCGGCGTTCGCGCAAGAAGGCGCCAAGCTTGCCACACGTCAGTCCTCGCAGAAGGTGCTGGAGAAGCTCGTTCCGATCATCCCCGGGCTCGTCGGAGGCTCGGCCGATCTCACCGGCTCTAACGGTACTCTGACCAAGCTGCACACCCTGATCAAGCCGGGGGACTTCGCCGGCAACTACGTTCATTACGGTGTGCGCGAGCACGAGATGGCCGCAGCCATGAATGGGCTCGCGCTCCATGGCGGCATCGTGCCTTACGGTGGCACCTTCCTCGTTTTTTCCGATTACTGCCGTCCCTCCATCAGGCTCTCGGCGATGATGGGCCAGCGCGTGATCTACGTCATGACCCACGATTCGATTGGTCTCGGCGAGGATGGCCCGACCCACCAGCCGGTCGAACAGCTGGCGGCTCTCCGCGCCGTGCCCAATCTCTACGTGATGCGCCCAGCTGACTCGGTCGAATGCGCCGAGTGCTGGGAAATTGCGCTTCTCGCCAAGACGACGCCCTCGATCCTCGCGCTCACCCGCCAGGGCGTGCCGCTTCTTCGCAAAGCCGAAGCGAAAGAGAATCTGTCCGCAAAGGGGGCCTACGTACTGATTGAGCCGAAAGGCAGCCGCGACGTGACGCTGATCGGTACTGGCTCCGAGGTATCGCTTGCGGTCGAAGCGGCGGGAAAGCTAACGGAGAAGGGGCTCAAGGCGGCGGTTGTCTCGATGCCCTGCTGGGAGCTGTTCGAGGCGCAACCGAAGGCATACCGAGACCAAGTCCTCGGCTCGGCGCCGCGCGTGGCGGTCGAGGCGGCCTCAGGGTTCGGGTGGTCGAAATGGATTGGGGAGGGGGGCGCTTTCATCGGCATGCACGGATTCGGTGCTTCTGCCCTGGCGCAAGACCTATATAAGCATTTCGGCATCACGGCAGACGCCGTGGCCTCGGCAGCAATTGAGGTGTTGGGAAAGAAGAGTAGGGCAGGACATGGCTAATAAGCGCGTCGCCATCAACGGATTTGGTCGGATCGGCAGGCTCACATTCAGAGCCTTCCTCGAATCGGGCCGTCAAGATCTCGACTTCGTGGCGATCAACGATCTCGGCTCGGCTGAGATGAACGCTCACCTGCTCGAATTCGACAGCGTCCACGGTCGCTTCAGGGGCAGGATCACCGCAGCCAATGGCCACCTCAAGACCAACGGTCAGGACGTTGCTGTTCTCTCCGAGGCCAACCCCGAGAAGCTTCCCTGGCGCGATCTCGGCGTCGACATCGTCATGGAGTGCACTGGCCGTTTCACCGACCGCGAGGGTGCTGCCAAGCATCTCGACGCCGGTGCCAAGCGTGTGCTCGTCTCGGCGCCTTGCTCAGGCGCCGACCTCACCGTGGTCTATGGCGTCAACGACGACAAGCTCACCCAGGAGCATCACGTCGTCTCCAACGCGTCCTGCACCACGAACTGCCTTGCTCCTGTGGCGCAAGTGTTGAACGAGGCGGTCGGCATCAAGCATGGCTACATGACCACGGTGCACGCCTACACCGGCGATCAGCGCACGGTCGATACTCTGCACAAAGATCCGTATCGCGCGCGTGCTGCCGCCACCAATCTCATTCCTACCTCGACCGGAGCCGCGAAGGCGGTGGGCCTCGTTCTGCCCGAACTCAAGGGCAAGCTCGACGGCGCGTCGATCAGAGTGCCGGTGCCGAATGTCAGTATGATCGATTTGACCTTCCAAGCCTCGCGTCTGACGACGGCGCAAGAGATCAACGAGGCAATGGTCAAGGCCGCCAACGGGCCGCTCAAGGGCATCCTCGGCGTCAACGACAAGCCGCTCGTGTCGAGCGACTTCAACCACGATCCGTTGAGCTCGATCTTCGACTTGAAGAGCACCCACGTGGTCGATGGCACGTTCTGCCGCGTCGTGTCCTGGTACGACAATGAGTGGGGCTTCTCCAATCGCATGAACGACACGGCCGCCGCCATGGGGCGGCTGATATGAAGGTAGCGTCTTCGCCTGCAGGTGCTGAGGCAGGCACTTCGGGCGACGGCCTCGACCTCTCGAGCGTGAGATCGATCGAGGGAGTGGACGTCGCCGGCAAGCGCGTCCTCGTTCGCGTCGATTTCAACGTGCCGATCGAGAATGGCGTGGTCGCTGACGCGACCCGGCTCGAGCGCGTGCTCCCGACCATCGCCCAGCTCGCGAAAGCGAAGGCCAAAGTGATCGTGCTCTCGCATCTCGGGCGACCTAGGGGCGTGATCAGGCCAGACACCTCGCTCTGGCCGGTCGCCGAGAAGATGCGGGAGCTGATGCCCGGCACCACCATCCACTTCATCGGCGATTGCTTTGGCGAGGAGGCGAGACGGGGCGTAGCTGCTGTCAAGCCTGGCGAGGTCGCCGTGCTTGAGAACGTCCGCTATTACAGCGGCGAGGAGAAGAACGACCGCGAATTCGCCAAGGCCCTCGCCGAGCTCGGCGATATCTACGTGAACGACGCCTTCTCTGCGGCGCATCGGGCGCATGCCTCGATCGAGGCGCTGGCCCATCTTCGTCCCGCTTATGCCGGGCTCCTGCTCATGGCCGAGGTTGATGCGCTCAGCCGGGCCCTCGAAAACCCCGCGCGTCCCGTCATGGCCATTGTCGGCGGCGCTAAGGTCTCGACCAAGATCGAGGTTCTCACCCACTTGGTCACGCGCATGGACCAGCTCGCCGTCGGCGGCGGCATGGCCAATACCTTCCTCGCCGCCAAAGGGTTCAACACCGGCATCTCGCTGGTCGAGCCCGAATTCATCGACACCGCCAAGGACATCATGACGCGCGCCAAGCGATCAGGCTGTGAGGTCGTACTGCCAATCGACGTCGTGGTCGCGAAGGAATTCAAGCCCGGTGTCGCGTGGCAAATTTGCTCCGTGGATGCGGTTCCCGCCGATGCCATGATCCTCGATTTCGGGCCGGAGAGCCTCGCCGATCTGAAGCGGCGCCTTGCCGGAGTGAAGACCGTGCTGTGGAACGGTCCGCTTGGCGCCTTCGAGACGGCGCCCTTTGGCGAGGGGACCTTTGCGCTTGCGCGAGAGGTCGCCAGGCTGACACGGGAAGGGAAGCTCGTGAGCGTTGCCGGCGGCGGCGATACGGTGAGAGCTCTCAATATCGTCGGCGTTGCAGACGATCTGACCTATGTCTCGACCGCTGGCGGCGCCTTCCTCGAATGGCTTGGCGGGGCAAAATTGCCAGGTGTCGTGGCGCTGGCACAAAGCGGCGCGCGCGCGGCCGGCGTTTCTTGAGCTCCTCGCTTCTTGGTCATTCCCGCGAAGGTGGGAATCCAGTAATCATCCATCCACAGTTATCTGCGAAAGCGGTGATTGCTGGATTGCCCGGTCAAGGCTGGGCAATGACAATGAGACTGGAAAAATGGCCCGCGACATCATCATTGCCCCGTCGATTCTCTCGGCCGACTTCGCCAAGCTCGGCGAGGAAGTGCGTGCCATCGATGCTGCCGGCTGCGACTGGATCCATGTCGATGTGATGGATGGGCATTTCGTGCCGAACATCACTATCGGCCCTGACATCGTCAAGGCGCTTCGCCCGCATTCGAAGAAGGTCTTCGATGTGCACCTCATGATCGCCCCTTGCGACCCCTACATCGAGGCGTTCGCGAAGGCCGGCTCTGACATCATCACCGTTCATGCTGAGGCCGGCCCCCATCTCGATCGCTCGCTGCAACTGATCAGGAGCCTCGGCAAGAAAGCCGGTGTCTCGATCACGCCGTCGACCCCCGAGAGCGCCATCGACTATGTGCTCGACAAGGTCGACCTCGTTCTGGTGATGACGGTGAACCCGGGGTTCGGCGGCCAGGCTTTCATCCCGAGCCAGTTGCACAAGATCAAGGCGATCAAGAAGACGATCGGCGCGCGGCCCATCCACCTCGAGGTCGACGGCGGCATCAATGCCGAAACGGCCCCTCTCGTGGTCGAGGCGGGAGCGAATGTAATCGTGGCCGGGGCCGGCGTATTCAAAGGCGGCGCCTATCAGGAGAATATCGCCGCCATAAGGGCTGCAGCCCTGCGCGCCTGCGCCGCCGCCGCCTGAGGCAATTAACCGCCTCGCGCGATTTGACGCTAAAGTGATCCACCGAAACTTGCGGCAGAACCGTATCTGCTCATGGTAGGACCGCTTTGCCTGTGGGAGACCTGAACGTGGACGTGACCTATGTCGGAGCGCTGGTTGCTGGGCTCTTGAGCTTCTTGAGCCCGTGCGTGCTCCCGCTCGTCCCGCCTTATCTCTGCTTCCTCGGCGGTGCCACCTTCGACCAGCTCGCCGGGGAAGACGAGACGCCGTCCCACGTCTATGCAACCGTGGTAATGTCCTCGGTCGCCTTCGTGCTCGGCTTCACCACCGTGTTCGTCGCGCTCGGTGCCACCGCTACGGCGCTTGGACAGATTCTCATCGCCAATTTCGCCCTGCTCAGCAAGATCGCCGGGGTGATCATCATCATCGCCGGCCTGCATTTCCTTGGGCTCATACACATCCCGCTTCTGCATCGCGAGGCGCGCTACCACGCCGACGAGCGTCCGGCGGGCCTGGTTGGCGCCTATCTCATCGGGCTCGCCTTCGCCTTCGGCTGGACCCCCTGCATCGGGCCCGTGCTCGGCGCGATTCTCGCCATGGCAGCTGGCGAGGATTCGGTCCGCCAAGGCGTGGTCCTGCTGTTCGTCTACTCGCTTGGCCTCGGCATTCCCTTTGTCGCCGCCGCCGTCGCCATCCGCCCGTTCATGAACACCATGCAGCGCTTCCGCCGCCATTTGGCGACGGTCGAGAAGGTGCTGGGAGGCTTTCTCGTTTTGACGGGCATACTCTTCCTCACCAACGCCATGACCTTGCTCTCTGCTTGGATGCTCCAGCTCTTTCCGGGGCTTGCCACCATCGGCTGAACCCGCGCCATGACAGCCATTGCACTTTCCGTGGCCGGCTCTGACTCAGCGGGCGGCGCCGGCATCCAGTCCGACCTCAAGACCTTCGCCGCGCTTGGCGTTCATGGCGCCACCGCGATCACCGCGCTCACCGCCCAGAACACGCTCGGCGTCGAGGGCGTGCACATCGTGCCCTCCGGCTTTGTGATTGCGCAAATGAAGGCCGTCGCCGCCGACCTCAAGGTGGGTGCGATCAAGATCGGCATGCTCGCGACAACTCCCGTCATCGAGGCCGTCGCTGAGGGGCTCAAGAGTTTCCCGGGCGTGCCCGTGGTGCTCGACCCGGTCATGGTCGCGGCGACCGGTGCCGTGCTGCTCGACAAGGAGGCGATCGCCTCGCTGAAGCGCGTCCTCTTGCCTCGCGCCGTCGTCGTCACGCCGAACCTTCCCGAGGCTGCGCAGCTTCTCGGGACCAAGGAGGCGGCCAGCGAGGACGAGATGCGGGCCCAGGCACAAGAGCTCAAGCGGCTCGGCGCACAGGCTGTCCTGATCAAAGGTGGCCATGCCAAAGGCCCGATGGCGGTCGATCTCCTGCTCGATCAAGATGGCGAGATGCGGCTCGAGGCGCCGCGCATTGCCACCAAGCACGACCACGGCACGGGTTGCACGCTCTCCTCAGCCATTGCCGCCGAGCTTGCCAAGGGCGCGACGCTCCGCGACGCCGTCACCAAGGCGAAGGCTTATGTCAGCGCGGCGATTGCTAGGGCCGACGAGCTTCACATCGGCCAGGGCAGGGGCCCGGTCCACCACTTCCACGCCTTCTGGCCCAAGCTAGATTTAGACTGACCGCGAACGAAGCCCCTCTCCCCAGCGGGGAGAGGTGGGAGTGCCGCTAGCTCTCGGCCACCACCGTCAGCCGCTGCTCGCCAAGCCCTGAGACGGTGAGCCTTAACTTGTCACCTGGCTTCAAGAACACGCGCGGGTTCCGCGCCATGCCGACACCTGGCGGCGTTCCAGTGGTGATCACATCGCCCGATACGAGCGTCATGTATTTGCTGATGTAGCTGATGAGCTGCGCCACGGTGAAAATCATGGTCGAGGTGTTGCCAGTCTGCATGCGCACGCCGTTGAGGTCGAGAGTCAAATCGAGCGCCTGCGGATCGGGGATTTCGTCGGTCGTGACGAGCCAAGGCCCGAGCGGTCCGAAGCTGTCATGGCTCTTGGCTTTGATCCATTCGCCCGGGCCCCCCTTCTGCAAGCTGCGCTCCGAGACGTCGTCGCAGATGCAATAGCCCGCCACGTGGTCGAGAGCCTCAGCCTCTGCGACGTTCTTGGCGCGGGTGCCGATCACCACCGCGAGCTCGACCTCGAAATCCATGCGGTCGAAGCCCTTGGGCTGGAGAATAGGATCATACGGCCCCGCGACGCACGAGCTTGCCTTGGCGAACACAATTGGCACCTCGGGGATAGGCTGGTCGGTCTCGGCCGCATGGTCGCGGTAGTTGAGACCGATGCCGAGGAATTTGGGAACGACGCCGACCGGCGCCCCGATTCGCGGAGTGCCTTCAACCAAAGGAAGAGAGGTGAAATCGAGCGCCTTGATCCGACACAAGGCTTCGCGACCGAGCACGTCGCCTGCAAGGTCGGGGACGATAGCGGTAAGATCACGAATTTGCCCCTTGCCATCGAGGACCGCTGGCTTTTCGTCACCGACTTTTCCATAGCGTAGCAGCTTCATCGTCTTCCCCCCTCGGGCATTGTTTTTTGCATGATGCACACGGGCGCCGGGGCGGCAACGCCTGTTCCCTCTCTTTTTCTCGTGATTCTTCAGGCGCTTCGAAACTTGCGGCGCAAATCATCGAGCGCTGCATTGGCCCTGTGGGCAGGTGCGTTGCGCAACTGCAACATAGACGCACAAAGTTTCGCGCCCGAGGAGCCGAATAATGCAATTTAAAGAGGCAACTCGATTTGCCTTCTATCTCACCAAAGCATCCTCAAGAGTGAACTTAATATGTTGATTTTCAATACGAAAAAATGCGCATAGCCCTTCTTCGGGGGGTCTTGAAAATCCGCCATTGGTATTTGCGCAACAGTCTTTTGCCGATTTGCATCCACCCCCTTGCACAAGGTTGAAGCACGGCCGAACGCTAGGCTAGCCTTGCAGCATGAATGGGGGACGGGGCTGGGGGGCCTTAGTTACCGAACCAACGACTGCAGAGCTTAGAGGGACCTGAACAACTTCCGATTACGGCTCAGGAATACGATGGGGGGGCGAGCCGACGCCCGCTGTAAAGGCCATGCCTTTGGAGCTCGGCTCGTTTCGCAGGGAAGACCGGCCCGGCGATGCCCGGGCCGGTTCTTTTTTGCTAAGAAGGCCTAAAAACCCAGTCGCGCCAGCGTCCTGTCAACTCCTGCAAGATAGCCGGACCCGAACAGCCTGACATGGACCAGGGTCGGATAAAGGTTGTAGAGGCCGGCTCGCACCTCATGAAAGCCGGGCTCTAGCGGCATCAGACTTTCGTACACCGCGAAGAAGCTTCTCCCGAACGT
>JBLMXO010000210.1:0-3791 GCA_050257815.1 Actinomycetota bacterium | reverse complement strand
GGGCACCATGCGGACCAGTTGGTCGCCGTTGAGCTCTGCCTTGAACGAGCAGCCGACGCCGCAATAGGCGCAGGTGGTGATGACGGATCGGTCAGGGGTGCCGATGTCGATGACGGATTTTTCCTGAAGCGTTCCGGTCGGGCAGGCCTGCACGCAGGCGCCGCAGGAGACGCAGTCGGAGGTGAGCGCGGTGTCGGTTTTCGCGCCGAAGGACACGCGGCTGTCGAAGCCGCGGCCTTCGATCGTCAGGGCGAAGGTGCCCTGGATTTCCTCGCAGGCGCGGACGCAGCGCGAGCAGACGATGCATTTGGACGGCTCGTAGGTGAAATAGGGGTTGGACGTGTCGAGGCCGGGATTGGGGTGGCGCTGGCCGTCATAGCCGTAGCGCACCTCGCGCAGTCCTACGGCGCCGGCCATGTCCTGCAGCTCGCAATCGCCGTTGGCCGAGCAGGTCAGGCAGTCGAGCGGGTGCTCGGAGATATAGAGCTCCATCACGCCCTTGCGTAAGCGCTTCAGTCTATCGGTCTGCGTCTTCACCACCATGCCTTGCGCGACGGGGGTGGTGCAGGAGGCGGGGGTTCCGTTGCGGCCTTCGATCTCGACCAGGCACAGCCGGCACGAGCCGAACGACTCGAGCATGTCGCTGGCGCAGAGCTTGGGGATCTGGTTGCCGACCTCCATCGCCGCGCGCATGATCGACGTGCCTTCAGGCACCGTCACCTCTACGCCGTCGATGGTGAGTGTGACCTCCTTCGTGGCTTTGGAGGCCGGGGTCCCGTAATCGATCTCCTGGATCATCGACATGTCGTGTTTCCTCATTCAGCAGCTTGCAGGCGCTTTTTTTCAGCGCCGAAATCCTCGGGGAAATGGGTGAGCGCGCTCATCACCGGGTAGGGCGTGAATCCCCCGAGAGCGCAAAGCGATCCGAACTTCATCGTGTTGCAGAGGTCCTCGAGCACGACGAGATTGGCAGCGCGATCCTCGCCGGCCGTGATCTTGTCCACCAGCTCCACACCGCGGGTCGAGCCGATGCGGCAGGGCGTGCACTTGCCGCACGATTCGATGGCGCAGAACTCCATGGCGAAGCGCGCTTGCTTCGCCATGTCGACGGTGTCGTCGAACACCACGATGCCGCCATGGCCGATCAGGCCATCGCGCGCGGCGAACGCCTCGTAATCGAAGGGCGTATCGAACAGCTCGCGCGGGAAATAAGCGCCGAGCGGTCCGCCGACCTGCACTGCGCGCACCGGGCGGCCTGAACGCGTGCCGCCGCCGATATCATCGACCAGCTCGCCGAGGGTGATGCCAAACGCCGTCTCGAACAACCCGCCATGCTTGATATTGCCGGCGAGCTGGATCGGCATGGTGCCGCGCGATTTGCCCATGCCGTAATCGCGGTAATGCGGCCCGCCTTCGCTCATGATGATCGGTACGCTCGCGAGCGACAGCACGTTGTTGATTACGGTCGGCTTGCCGAACAGGCCGATATGGGCGGGGAGGGGCGGTTTGGCGCGAACCTCTCCGCGCTTGCCTTCGAGGCTCTCGAGCAACGAGGTCTCCTCGCCGCAAACATAGGCGCCGGCGCCGGCCCTCACCTCCATGTCGAAGTCGAACTCCGAGCCCGCGATGCGCCGGCCGAGCATGCCGCCCTTGCGCGCCTCGCGAACCGCGATCTCCATCGCCTCGATCGCGTGGGGATATTCAGAGCGGATGTAGACGTAGCCTTTGGTGGCGCCGACCGCGATCCCGGCAATGGTCATGCCTTCGATCAGCACGAAGGGATCGCCTTCCATGATCATGCGGTCGGCGAAGGTGCCAGAATCGCCTTCGTCTGCGTTGCAGACGATGTATTTCTGCTGCGGCGGTGTATCGGCGACGGTGCGCCATTTGATGCCGGTGGGGAAGCCTGCGCCGCCGCGGCCGCGAAGGCCCGAGGTGACGACCTCATCGACGGTCGCTTTCGGCCCGACTTCGAGGGCCTTGGCGAGACCCTTATAGCCGCCATGCGCCTTGTAATCCTCGAGGCTGCACGGATCGATGATGCCGCAATTCTTGAAGGTGAGGCGGGTCTGGCGCTTGAGCCACGGAATGTCATCAACCACGCCAAGCGCAAGTTTGTGCCGGCCGCCTTCGAGCATGCCCCCGTCGAGCAGGCTGTCGATGTCGCGTACATGCACCGGTCCGTAGCCGATGCGACCCTCTGGCCGCTCGACCTCGACCAGAGGCTCCAGCCAATACAGTCCGCGTGAGCCGGTGCGCACGATCTCCACATTGAGCCCGCGCTTCTCGAAGGCCTTGCGGAAGGCGGTCGCCACCTGCTCGGCACCCACGCACAGCGCGCCGGAATCCCGCGAGATGAAGATGCGCGCGGTCACGCTTGCGCCTCCTTCAGGAGTTGATCGAGCCTCTCGTCGTCGAGAAACCCGAACACGTCCTTATCGAGCATTGCGGCGGGTGAGGAATGGCACAGTCCGAGGCAATAGACGGGCTCTAGCGTGACGCGGGCATCAGCGGTGGTCTCGCCCATTTCAACGCCAAGCTTCTCCTCGGCACGGGCCGCGAGCCGGTCGCCGCCTGCCGCTTGGCAGGACTCGGCGCGGCAGAGCTTTAGCACCCGCCGCCCCGGCGGCTCCTTACGGAAGTCGTGATAGAAGGTGACGGTGCCATGAATCTCGGCGCGGGACAGGTTGAGCGCGTTCGCGATCAGTGGAACGGCCTCTTCCGGCACGCAGCCGAACGTCTCCTGCATTGCATGCAAGATGGGAAGGACGGCGCCTTCCATGTGAGCGCGGCTGGCGATGATTTCGCTCGCGCGCTCAGCGGTCCAAGCTTCATATCGCGCCATGTGGGAGCCGCTCTAGTGCTGATCCAAAAATGTGAAAAAACCTATGTGAAATCAATAAAGCTACCCAATCACCCGATCGGGATTTCCTATCGACTAGCAGCTCTTCACGTCATCCGAGGTGGCCAACGTCTCTCGAAAACACATAAGCCGGACGACTCGATTAAGCAACCGCAGTGGCCAAAATTTCTCTTTGATTACAATTGACTATCGCCCGATCAGGAATCGATATCGATAGCGATTTGTCGGAAGAATATCCGTCAGCTCAAGCCGACACGGCCTTGCGCCGCTTTGGGCCCGCAGCGCTGCTGATCGGACTTTCTGCACTGAGAATCGGCGCCAGCAACTTGGCCTCGGCGACCAACGCGTTGATCAACGGCGTCAATGGGTTGCGATGGGGCACCACGAGCCCGATCGAATGGGTGACGACGGGGTCGACGATTGGGATTGCTCGCACCTTCTCCGTCAACCCCAGAACTTCTGCAAGCTTTGCCGGCATGACGCTCGCCCATTTGCCCGTGCGCACATGCGCGAAGAGAACGACCACGGAATTCGATTCGAGAGTCGGTGCGACATCTGAGCCCGCCTGCCTCAAAAGCTGCTCGATGATGCGGCGGTTCTGCATGTCGGGGGTGAGTAGGCAGAGCGGCACCTTGCCCACCTCCGCCCATGTCACCTGGTCGCGATTGCCGAGCGGGCTCTCCGAAGAGGTGAGCAACCGGTACTGCTCACTATAGAGCGGGACCGTTTGCACTCGTCCCAAGGGTTCGTTGTCCAGATAAGTGAGGCCCGCGTCCACTTCGAGATTTTCCAGCATCCCCAGCACTTCGATCGAGTTCCGCGACAGGATGGTGAAGCTCACGTCGGGATGCTTGGCGCGGTAGGGCGTGGTGAGCATCGACGCCATGGCGAGAGCGGTTGGGATGGCGGCAATGCGAATATGGCCAGC
>JBLMXO010000209.1:0-9740 GCA_050257815.1 Actinomycetota bacterium | reverse complement strand
GTGGGCCATCTTCTCGCCACCGCCGAGGACGACCAGACCGGTATGCGCCCAGTGCTTCACGAACGGCACTTTGCCGGTCAGCGATTCACTCTGCGCAATCTCGTTTTCATGGTGGGGAAAGATGAGGTCGGCCCCGCCGCCATGGATGTCGAGTTGGTCGCCGAGGGTCTCGAGCGACATGGCCGAGCACTCGATGTGCCAGCCAGGGCGGCCGCGCGCGGCAATGCCGACGGGCGACGGCCATGACGGCTCGCCCGGCTTCGACGGCTTCCACAGCACGAAATCCATCGGGTCCTTCTTGAACGGCGCCACCTCGACGCGCGCGCCCGCCACCATCTCGTCGAGTGAGCGGCCGGAGAGCTTGCCGTAGTCGGGCATCGAGGCGACGTGGAACAGCACGTGGTCCTCCGCCACATAGGCGCAGCCGTTCTCCACGAGGCGCTCGATCATCGCCTTCATCTGCTCGATATGCTCGGTGGCGCGCGGCTCGACGGTGGGGTTGAGCGCGCCGAGCGCGGCCATGTCCTTGTGGAACTGCGCCTCGGTCTTCTCGGTGACGCGCCTGATCGCCTCGTTCAGCGGCAGGCCGGGATAATCCTGCGCCGCGCGTGCGTTGATCTTGTCGTCGACGTCGGTGATGTTGCGGACATAGGTGACGTGATCCGGCCCGTAGATGTGGCGCAGCAGCCGGTAGAGCACGTCGAACACGATGACGGGGCGCGCATTGCCGATATGGGCGAAGTCGTAGACCGTCGGCCCGCACACATACATGCGCACATTGGAAGGATCGAGCGGACGGAACTCCTCCTTCGTGCGGGTGAGCGTGTTGTAAAGCTTAAGCGCCACGGTCCAAGCCCCTTCGGCTTACGGCCCGCCGGACGTTCATCGGCAAAGTGTGGTGTGGATAAAGGAGGAACGACCCGGGCGAGCTTGATTTGCTAGCCCAGAATGATGCCGCACGAAATAATAAGGATCGGTTGCTCTTGCATCATCTTGGCACTGCTTATGGCGGGAATTGCCGGAACCGTCAAGCGAGGCGCCTTCAGGGGCTCCTGGCCTGGTACAACCTCGCCGGCCATCTTATTGATGCCTCATTGACCCCCGATTTTAGCGAGGCATAATGCATCGCTTAAGCCTTGGGGAGTGGGACTTAAGTCGTGAGGGTTCATCGCGATTCTTGGCGCGTCAGCGCGCCGTTCATGCAGTTGATCGGCCGCCGGCGGCTGGTGGCGCTTGCGCTTGGCGGCCTGACGCTTGCCGCCTGCGCTTCGCTTGCCTTCGCGCAATCGAACGATCAGCAGATTCGCTGCTATCAGCTACAGCAGGACTTGGCGGCAGCTTCGCAAGGTGGCGGCGCCAACCCCGACGACCTCGCCCGCCTCGACCAGCAGATCGCCCAGTATGACAGGGTGTTCCAAGGCACGCAGGCGGCGATGCAGGATGCCGGTTGCTTCGAGAGTTTCTTCATCTTCGGCAAGGCGCTGGTGCGTAGCCCGCAATGCCTCAACATGAACGACCGCGTCGAGGACGCGCGCCGCCAGTTGGCCGCCCTTCAGCAACAGCGCATGGCGCTAACCGGCGGCGGCGGCAATAGGCGCCGCCAGGCCGAGCTTCAGCAGGCCATGGCGCAAAGCGGCTGCGGCGGCCAGGTCCGCCAGCCCCAGAAGCGCGGAGGCGGATTGTTCGATTTCTTCGGTGGCGGCCAGGACTCCGACGAGGAGCAGCTACCGCAGACCCCGATCTACCGCAGCATCGACCCGAATGGCCGCTACCGCGCTGTCTGCGTGCGGCTTTGTGACGGCTTCTACTATCCGATCAGCTTCGCGACCACCGCCCCTAGCCTCGCGCAGGAGGCCGAGCGGTGCCAATCGAGCTGTGCGGCGCCGGCCGAGCTTTATGTCTATCGCAATCCAGGGCAGGAGATTGAGCAGGCCATCTCGCTGAACGGCTCGGCCTACATGGACCTTCCCGTCGCACTCAAATATCGCAAGACGTATGTGAACGGCTGCTCGTGCAAGCAAACGGAGTACAATCCGGCCAAGATCGAGGAAGCCAACAAACGCGCCGAGGCAGAAGCGGCTTCGCAGCCCGGCAAGGGTAAGGGGAAGGGCAAGGTGGCGGCGAAGCCCGCGCCCGCCCCGCAAGCGGCGGCTGCGCCGGCAGCCGGAACGGAAAGCGCAATGGAAGTGACTGGCAGCACTCAGCCAGCACAAGCTGCACTGCCCCAGGCACAGAAGCCGCCGGCACTTCCCGCCGCAGCTGCACCGCCGGCCCAGCCCGCTCAGACGCAAGCTGCCTCGGCCGGACAGAGCGCTGCAGGGGACCAGGCCAGCTCGAGCGTGATCAAGAAAACGAGCAAGCCGGCTGCCGCGCAATAGGCTTACACGCTTTACGCTACCTTGCCCTCGAGCCGTGCCATCGCGCGATCATGCCCGATCAGTGGCAATAGGAGCTTGAGCTCGGGACCATGCTCGCGCCCGGTGAGCGCAAGCCGCAGCGGCTGAAACAGTGCCTTGCCTTTGGCGCCTGTCGCCTGCTTCACGTGAGCCGCCCAGCGCTCCCAGGTCGAGCCGTCCCACGGCTCGGGCGGCAGAAGCGCCGAGGCATCGGCGCACAACGCGGCATCGGTGATCACCGGCTGGAGCGGCCCCTGCACCACCTCCCACCAAAGTTTGGCATCGCTGAGCCTGGCGAGATTGCTGCGCGCCGCTTCCCAGAACGTCTCACCTCCCCCGATCCCCATGACCTCAAGCCGTTCGGCCACCGCCGCGTAGGGCAGCATGTGGAGAAGCTTCGCGTTCAGCGCCCGGAGCTCGGCCGGGTCGAACCTCGCCGGCGCACGCGACAGCTTGCTGAAGTCGAAACTCCGCACCAGCTCGTCGAGATTGACGTGCGGCGCGATCGGATCGGACGTCCCGATCGTCGCGCAATAACTCGCAACGGCAAGCGCCTCGATCCCCTCCTCGCGCATCCCTTGGATCGAGATCGACCGGTCGCGTTTCGATAGCGCCTGGCCGTCCGCGTTGACCAAGAGACTGTGGTGACCGAATGCCGGTGGCGCGGCACCCAGCGCCTCGAAGATCTGAATCTGCGGGGCAGTGTTCACCACATGGTCCTCGCCGCGAATGACATGGGTGATGCCGAGATCGATGTCATCGACCACACTCGGCAGCGTATAGAGATAAGTGCCGTCCTCCCTTACCAGCACCGGATCTGACAGCGAAGCGGCATCGACATGCTGGCGCCCGCGCACGAGATCGTCCCACACGACGTCTCTGCTCTCGAGCTTGAAGCGCCAATGCGGCTTGCGCCCGTCTTCCTCGAGCCGCACCTTGTCCTCCTCGGTCAGCTTCAAGGCGGCGCGGTCATACACCGGGGGCTTGCCGCGGGCGAGCTGCCGCTTGCGCTTCAGCTCAAGCTCCTCCGGCGTCTCGTAGGCGGGATAGAGGCGATCCGCCGATTTCAGTCTCTCGACGGCCTCGGCGTAGCGCGCGAAGCGCTTCGACTGGTGCACCTCGTCGGCATAGGCGATGCCGAGCCAGGCGAGATCCAGGCGGATACCTTCGGCAAACTCCTCCGTCGAACGCGATGTGTCGGTATCGTCGAGACGAAAGATAAGGCGTCCCCCCATCTTCCGCGCGAACAGATAGTTGATGAGCGCCGTGCGGATATTCCCGGCGTGGATCCGGCCCGTTGGGCTCGGCGCAAATCTGACCGTCACGCTCATCGCTAAAGCATCTCGCGGAACTTGTTGGTGATGGGGTAGCGGCGGTCGCGGCCGAAATTCCGGGCGGTGATCTTCACCCCTGGCGCCGCTTGGCGCCGCTTATACTCGGCCAGATAAAGCATGCGCTCGACCTTTTTCACCGTTTCGGGCGAATGCCCACGCGCGACAATTTCGGATAGCGGCATCTCGAGCTCGACGAGGCAGTTCAGAATATCGTCGAGCTCGTCATAGGGCGGCAGCGTATCCTGGTCGCGCTGATTGGGCTTGAGCTCGGCCGTCGGCGCCCTGGTCAGCACGTTTTCTGGAATCACGACGCCCTCAGGCCCGAGGCAGCCTTTGGGGCGGAACCGATTGCGATAGCGCGCGAGCGCGTAGACCTGGCCCTTGTACAGATCCTTGATGGGATTGAAGCCGCCATTCATGTCGCCATAGAGCGTGGCGTAGCCGACCGACACTTCCGACTTGTTGCCGGTGGTGATGACCATCGGTCCGAACTTGTTGGAGATGGCCATAAGCAGAGTGCCGCGCGCGCGTGACTGGAGATTCTCCTCGGTGGTGTTGGCCCCAGCCCCCTCCTTGCCCATCGTGGCGAAGGATTTGCTCAAGCCCTCGACCGCCTGGTTGATATGCATGATGTCGTAGCGCACGTTAAGCGTCTCGGCGATTGCCGCGGCATCGCTCAGGCTCTCGTTGCTGGTGAAAACGTAAGGCAGCATCACGCAGTGCACGCGGTCGGGGCCCAGCGCATCGACCGCCATCACAGCGGTGAGCGCCGAATCGATGCCGCCGGAGAGCCCGAGCACGACACCGGGGAAGCCGTTCTTGTTGACGTAGTCGCGCAGCCCCACGACACAAGCGAGGTAGTTGGCTTCGTCCCCCGCCTCGACCTTGGCCATCTCACCGGAAAGACAGCGCCAACGCCCATCCCCGCGCCGCCATTCGCTGATGCCCACAGCGTCCTCCCACGCCGGCATCTGCACCGCGAGCGCACCGTCACCGTTGAGCACGAAGGAGGCGCCGTCGAACACGAGCTCGTCCTGACCCCCAACCTGATTGACATAGGCAAGCGGCAACTTGGTCTCGATGACGCGCGCCTCGGCGACGCCATAGCGAACCTCCTGCTTGCCGATCCAATAGGGCGAGCCGTTCGGCACGACGAGAAGCTCGGCGCCGGCCTTGAGCAGCGCCTTGCCCACCTCTTCGGTCCAGATATCCTCGCAGATCGGCACGCCCATCTTGACGCCACGGACGTTGAACGGCTCCGGCATGGGGCCAGCTGCAAATACGCGCTTCTCGTCGAACACGCCGTAATTCGGGAGATTATTCTTGTAACGCACGGTCTCGACGCGGCCGCCGTCGAGTAGTGCGACCGCGTTATAGACGAGCGGGCCGTCCGCCCAGGGCAGACCCATGAGAACCGCGGGGCCACTGTCGCTTGTGTCGCGCGCGAGCTCCTCGCAAGCCGCGCGCGCAGCCTTCTGCAGCGCTGGCTTCAGCACCAGATCCTCGATGGGATAGCCGGTGAGATAGAGCTCGCTAAAGGCGATCACGTCGGCGGCGGACGCCGCGGCCTGGGCGCGTGCGTCGCGCGCCTTCTTGAGATTGCCCTCAAGATCGCCCACGACGGGATTGAGCTGCGCCAGCGCGAGCTTAAATGAGTCCTTGATCTGATGCGCCATGTTTTGTCATTGCCCGGCTTGACCCGGCAAATCCAGCAACCCGGGAAGTCGGTAAGTCAAACTGAGGTCAGTGGTTACTGGATGCCCGCTTGCGCGGGCATGACAGTTGAAGCCAAGAGACTCTACTCGCCGGCGACGACGGAGAGCTCCGGCTCGGGCCGCGCTTCACGCTCGCGCTTCAGCCGCTCCGCCATGATGAAGGCAAGCTCGAGCGATTGGTCGGCGTTGAGCCTCGGGTCGCAATGGGTGTGGTAGCGGTCGGACAGATCAGTCTCGGTCACAGCCTTGGCCCCGCCGACGCATTCGGTGACGTTCTGCCCGGTCATCTCGATATGGATACCGCCGGCATGCGTTCCTTCGGCGCGATGGATGTCGAAGAAGCCCTCCACCTCCTTGAGCACGAGGTCGAAGGGCCGTGTCTTGTAGCCGCTGCTCCCCGCCTTGATCGTGTTGCCATGCATCGGATCGCAGGCCCACACCACGCTCTTCCCTTCCCGCTTCACGGCCCTGAGCAACCCCGGCAGATGCTTGCCGACCTTCTCGGCGCCGAAGCGCGAGATGAGCGTGAGCCGCCCCGGCTCGTTCTGAGGGTTCAACACATCGATCAGCTTGATGAGATCGTCGGCACCGAGACTCGGACCGACCTTGGCGCCAATCGGATTCTTGATGCCGCGCAGATATTCGATGTGAGCATGATCGAGCTGGCGCGTGCGGTCGCCGACCCACAGCATATGGCCCGAGGTCGCGTACCAATCGCCCGAAGTTGAATCGACGCGGGTGAAGGCCTGCTCGTAGCCGAGCAGAAGCGCCTCGTGGCTCGTATAGAAGCTCGTGGTCCTTAGCTGCGGTGTAGTGTCGGGTGTGAGCCCGCAGGCGCGCATGAAGCGCAAGGTCTCGGCGATATGCTCGGCAAGCTCCTCATAGCGGTGCCCTGCCGGGCTGTCCTTGACGAAGCCCAGATTCCACCGATGCACATGCTCGAGATTGGCATAGCCACCTTGGGCGAAGGCGCGCACCAGATTGAGCGTCGCCGCCGACTGGCGGTAGGCCATCAGCATGCGCTGCGGGTCTGGCTCTCTTGCCTTCGCGTCGAACTCGATGCCGTTGACGATGTCGCCG
This sequence comes from Actinomycetota bacterium, assembly GCA_050257815.1. Taxonomy (GTDB): domain Bacteria; phylum Pseudomonadota; class Alphaproteobacteria; order Rhizobiales; family Methyloligellaceae; genus Methyloceanibacter. Next base: position 3,215 of record JBLMXO010000209.1, on the reverse strand, counting down.
CGATAGCTCGGCAGCTCCTTGCCGTTTTGCACCTCGGTCGGGCTCGACCGGGGCTTGGCGAACTGGCCAGCGATGCGGCCGACTTTGACCACCGGCGAGCCGCCGGCATAGGTCAGCACCACCGCCATTTGCAGGAACACGCGGAAGAAGTCGCGGATCGCGTCGGCTCGGTGCTCGGCAAAGCTCTCGGTGCAATCTCCGCCCTGCAGCAGGAAGGCTTCGCCGGTGGCGACGCGGGCGAGCTTCGCCTTCAGCTCGCGCGCCTCTCCCGCGAAAACGAGCGGCGGAAAGGTGGCAAGCTGCTTCTCGACCTCGGCGAGCGCGGCGGGATCTGCATAAACCGGGACTTGCTCGATCGGTTTGGCGCGCCAGCTATCTGGGCTCCATCGGGGTGCCATCGAAGGCTCTCCTTGAACAAAGTGAACGCTATATAGGCGATCGGCCGGACCCTGGCTAGGCGGCCGGCCTTGATTGCCTCTCGCTCCCGACCATGGCACAAAACCCTTAAGAGCACCGGAAGGGAGTGAGATGGACCCCCGGCACCTCGAGCATGGGCATAATCCGCGCGACATCGCCAAGCGTTTGAAGCAAGGCCCGCGCCGTGAGCTATCTCCGCGACTGGGTCTATGGCGGTATCGACGGCACCGTCACGACCTTCGCCGTGGTAGCTGGCGTCGTGGGAGCGGAGCTTTCGACCAAGGCCCTGCTCATCCTTGGCGCCGCCAATCTTTTCGCCGACGGCTTCTCCATGGCGGCCGCCAATTATTCGGGCATCAAGGCCGAGATCGAGGAATATGAGAAGGTGCGGCACGATGGAGGAGCGCCACGTTGCGCTTGCACCTGACGGCGAGCGCGAAGAGATCCGGCAGATTTTTGCGGGCAAGGGCTTCACCGGGGAAGCGCTGAAGAGCGCAGTCGACGTCATCACCTCGAAGCGCGAGCGCTGGATCGAGACGATGATGACGAGGAACACGGGCTCCCCGCCGTCACGCGTTCACCGGGCAAGGCGGCGATCATGACCCTCCTCGCCTTCATCGCCTGCGGCTCGATTCCGCTCCTGCCCTTCATCGCCGGCCTTCCCGCCTCGGTATTTGGCCTCGACCACGATGACCGGCTTCACCTTTTTCGCCATCAGCTCGCTCAGGAGCTATTGGTCGCCGGCGCCGTGGTGGCGAGCCGGGATCGAGACCTTTCTGATCGGAACCACGGCCGCGGCCCTGGCCTATCTCGTCGGCGTGGTCCTTACCGGGCTCGTGTAAGGCGCCCTTAGCTGCTACACCAGCGTCCCGATTCAGGTCGGATGAGTGCGATGGCGATCAAGGAACCAAGCTTCACGCTCGGCATCGAGGAAGAATATCTCCTCGTCGACAAAGACACGCGCGACCTCGTGCAGGAACCGCCAGCTGAGCTGCTCACCAAATGCGAGGAGGCTCTGCGCGGACAGGTCAGCCCAGAATTCTTGCGTTCGCAGATCGAGATCGGCACCAGCGTGTGCAAGTCGATCCAGGAGGCGCGCGACCAGCTCATCCATCTCCGCGGCACGGTCGGCCGCATCGCCGGCGAGTTCGGCCTCGCGCCCATCGCCTCCTCAACCCACCCGTTCGCCCATTGGTCGAGCCAGCAGCATACCGACAAGGAACGCTACAACGTGCTCGCCCGCGATCTCCAACAGGTCGGGCGCCGGCTGGTGATTTGCGGCATGCATGTGCATGTCGGCATCGAGGACAATGAGCTCAGGATCGACCTCCTGAGCCAGGCGGCTTATTTCCTGCCGCATCTTCTCGCACTCTCGACGTCGTCACCGTTCTGGCAGGGCGCGCAGACCGGCCTCAAGTCCTATCGCCTCTCGGTGTTCGACGAGCTGCCGCGCACCGGCGTTCCGCATCAATTCTCGAGCTATAGCGAATATGAGCGCACGGTCGAGCTTCTGGTTAATGCCGGGCTGATCGAGGATGCGACCAAGATCTGGTGGGATTTGCGCCCCTCGGCGCGCTTCCCGACGCTCGAGATGCGCGTGACCGATGTCTGTCCCCTGCTCGAAGATGCCATCGCCATTGCCGCACTCTACCGCTGCATCTTGCGCCTGCTCTATCGCTTGCGCCGGCAGAACCAGCGCTGGCGTCATTACCCGCCCTTCCTCGTGCGCGAGAACCGCTGGCGCGCGCAGCGTTATGGCGTCGAGCAGGGCCTGGTCGATTTCGGCAAGGGCGCGGTTGTTCCCTTCTCCATTCTGCTCGAGGAGCTATTCGATCTCGTCGCCGAGGACGCCGCCTATTTCGGCTGCGTCGCCGAGATTGGTCATGCGCGCACTATCGTGCAGCGCGGCACCTCGGCCGATCGTCAGCTTGCACGCTTCGAGACGGTGAAGGCCCTCGGCGGCACGGACGAGGCGGCGCTCGTCGCCGTGGTCGACGAGATCATCGAGGAGACGCTGACCGCGCCGACGACTACGCCGCGTCCTGCACGGGCGAACACTGCAGCCTAAAGCGTGGTGGCCATGCCGCCATCGACATTGAGCGCGGCACCAGTGATGTAGCCCGCCTCATCCGAGGCGAGGAACAGGGCCGCGTTGGCGATGTCCTGCGGCGTGCCGAAGCGCCTGAGCGGCGTCTGCGTAAGCAGCGCCTTGGCGATCATCGGATTTTGCAAATAGCGCCCGATCAGAGCCGTCTCGACGTAGCCCGGGAGCAGCGTGTTCACGCGGATGCCGTAGGGCGCGTATTCCACGGCAAGGCTCCGCGACAGCGCGGATACCGCGCCCTTGGTCGCCGAATAAACCGCCATCTGTCGCGTATGCTTGTTGGCCATGATCGAGGAGAGATTGATGATCGAAGCCTTGCCGGAAGCCTTGAGCAGGGTGAAGGCCTCGCGCGCGCAGCGCACGGTGCCGTCGAGATTGACGCTCCACACCCGCTCCCACGCTTCGTCGGAGAGATGGCGGAAGTCCGCGCGCTCGCCCACGCCCGCATTGTTGACCAGCACATCGAGCCGGCCGTGCGCCTTGCCGATCTCTTCCATCAGCGCCTTGACCTGGGCGGTGTCGGTGACATCGACCTGATGCGCCGACGCGGCACCATTCGCCTTGACGATGGCGTCGGCAACCTCCTTGGCGGCTGCACCATCGAGGTCGGCGATCGCGACCATGGCTCCTTCGCGCGCGAAAGTCTCGGCGATGGCGCGGCCGATGCCAGCTCCGCCGCCCGTGACGAGCGCGA
>JBLMXO010000208.1:0-2788 GCA_050257815.1 Actinomycetota bacterium | reverse complement strand
ACGCGGTGGGCACGTCCGCGCAGCAATCTGAGCGCGTCTCCCGCCTCGTGCTCGAGCTCGGCCTTGCCGAGCACACGCCGTCCGACCGCGACCACCGTGTCGGCCGCGAGGACAAAAGCCTTGGCGAGATCGGGTTCATTCTTGATCAGCCTGCGGGCGGCTTCTGCCTTGGCGCGGGCTAGGCGGCGAACAATATGGCGGGGCACCTCGCCTTTGGCCACGCTTTCGTCGATCGATGCGGGGCGGAGCGCGTCCGGCGTGATGCCGGCTTGCTCGAGCAGTTGCAGCCGCCGAGGAGAGGCCGAGGCGAGCACGAGCTTCGGCCGGAAACGACTCGGCGTGGCGCGCGTGCGTGCGGGCCGCTGCGGGGCGGCCGCCTTTGCCTTCTTCACCGGCTCCGCTCGCTTGAAGCGGAACCTGTTACTTAAATCGGTAAGTGATCCGACCTTTAGTGAGATCATAGGGAGTCATCTCGACCAGAACTTTGTCGCCGGCAAGCACCCTGATGCGGTTCTTGCGCATTCGTCCTGCCGTATGGGCGATGATCTCGTGATCGTTCTCGAGCTTCACCCGAAAAGTGGCGTTCGGAAGAAGTTCCGTTACCACCCCGGGAAACTCGAGCATTTCTTCCTTCGCCATAAGGCTCCTTCCGCATCGCAAGTCGCGGGAGAATGGTCGGGAAGTGGCGTAAAATCAAGCCGGATTACGGGGTCAGTTTGATCCTAGCGACCGCTTGGTACCTTTAATGTGGCGGAAGACGCCAAGCATGCTAGAACCCCCATCTGCAAATAGAGAGGGATCAGCGGATGACACGTCACCGGTCAAGACTGCCCACCGCCTGTGTTGTGATCCTTGGCATCTGTGCGGCACCGGCAGTGGCCTTCGCGCAAGCGGGGACCATCACTAAGGGCATGCAGGATAACTGCGCCAACGACTACAGGAAGTTCTGCGGCGACTATGGGCTGCAAACCGCGGCTCTGAACCTATGCATGAAGAAGGCAGGGCCGAGCCTCTCGCCGGCTTGCGTGCAGGCGTTGGTCCAAGCCGGAAAGGTCTCGCAGGCCGACGTCGATCGCATCAAGGCACAGATGAGAGGCGGCAAGTGACCTGGGCGATTCCCGCGCCGGACGCTTCTCAGCCTCTACCCACTCCGATGAGGAACAAGGAATCCTTGATCATGAAAAGATTTCTCTGCTTGAGCGTGTTCGTGGCTCTCTCCCTCACGGGCAATGCCACCTTCGCCGCAGATGAGTGCACCAAGATCACGGCGACGGGACACCCGCAATACCCGGTGGTCGCCTACAAGGATGGCGACAATATCGTTGGCGCGGCGCCGACGCTGGTCGAAACCATCGCCAAGCAAATCAACGTGCCGCTCGAGTCGAAATACATGGGGACTTGGGAGGAGGCGCAACAGGCCGCTTTCGACGGCAAGGCTGATATCATCTTCGGCATCTACTACAACGACGAGCGGGCCAAATATCTCGACTATGTCCAGCCGGCCTTCACCTTCGACGACGTGGCAGTCTTCGTGGTCAAGGGCAAGGACTTCCCCTTCACCGACAAGAACGATCTCATCGGCAAGAAGGGCGTCACCAACCAAGGCGAGAGCTACGGCACCGAATTCGACGCCTTCATGAAGGACAAGCTCGATGTCACCCGTACTGCCGGCATCGATGCTGGCTTCCAGGCCCTCTTGGACGGAAAGGCCGACTATCTCATCGCCGGTTATTACCCGGGCATCGCCGAGGCGGCCAAAGCGGGGCTCAAGGACAAAATCGTTGCGCTGAACCAAGCGCTGCTCAGCCAAGAGATGTTCGTCGCCTTCTCCAAGAAATCGCCCTGCCTCTCCTTGATACCCAAGTTCGCACAAGGAATCACCGAGCTCACGACCGACGACAGCTACGACAAGATGCTGGTGCAGGCAGAGAAGGATTGGGAGAGCTCCCAGGCGGGAAAGTAGCGGCTTACGACCGACCACCGCGATGCGCCGTGTGGAACGGGCCGAATTCCGTGGCATAATGCTGTCACGCAGGCGTTTGAGCCATGCGCGGCAGCATTGCACGAGGAAACGGCATCATGGGCTATTCCCACACCGTCGGCGGCCATACTTACAGCTTCCCTTCGCTCAAAGAATTGCTGGCCAAGGCGACGCCGGCACGGTCCGGCGACTATTTGGCGGGGATCGCCGCCGGAGATGACGAGGAGCGCGTCGCAGCGCAGATGGCGCTCGCCGACGTCCCTCTGAAGGTCTTCCTCACCGAAGCTATCATTCCCTATGAGAGCGATGAGGTGACACGCCTCATCATCGATGAGCACGACGCACGCGCCTTCAAGCCGGTCGCGCATTTGACCGTCGGAGGCTTTAGGGACTGGCTCTTGTCTGACGCGGCGAGCGAGAAGGCGCTTGTGGCCCTTGCTCCCGGCCTTACGCCCGAGATCGTGGCGGCAGTCTCCAAGATTTGCCGTGTGCAGGATCTCATTCTTGTCGGGCAGAAATGCCGCGTGATCACCAAGTTCCGCAACACGATCGGAGAGAAGAAGCGGATGGCGACCCGCCTCCAGCCGAACCATCCCACCGACGATCCGACCGGAATTGCCGCTAGCATCGTCGATGGCTTGATGTACGGCAATGGCGATGCCGTCATCGGCATCAATCCGGCAACTGACAGCATCGCTCAGGTCACCACGCTCATCGAGATGCTGGATGAGGTCATCCGCCGCTACGAGATTCCCACTCAATCCTGCGTGTTGACCCACGTCACCACCAGCATCGAGGCGATCAACC
>JBLMXO010000207.1:0-11013 GCA_050257815.1 Actinomycetota bacterium | reverse complement strand
ATGCCGCCGTGGCGGACATGGGAGTTGAAGTCGCAATAGGGGCATTTGGCCTTGCAGAACGGCCAATGCACATAGACCCCGAACGGCACCTCATTCGACATTGGAATAGGCCGCTTCCATCAGCGTCTCGAAGGCGCGCATGCGATGCGAAAGCTCGTTCTTCAATGCCGGATCCATCTCGCCGAAGGTTTCGCGATGACCTTCAGGCATGAAGATAGGATCATAGCCGAAGCCGCGCGAGCCCCTCGGCGGCCAGACGATCGCGCCATAGACTTTGCCCGTCGTCACGAGTTCGTCGCCGTTCGGCGCTGCGAGCGCGAGCGCGCAGGCGAAATTGGCGCGGCGGTAGGCGCCGCCGGTCGCTTCGAGGTCGTCGTTCACCCGCGCCATGGCGAGATCGAAATCCTTGTCGGGTCCGCCCCAACGCGCCGAGTTGATGCCGGGCTGCCCGCCGAGTGCCTCGACCTCGAGCCCTGAATCATCGGCTAGCGCGAGGAGCCGCGCGCCTTGCGCGGCCGCGTGCGCCTTGATGAGCGCGTTCTCCTCGAAACTCTCCCCTGTCTCCTCCGGCTCGGGCAGCCCGAGGCTTGCCACCGAGACGCACGCGATGCCGTATGGCGCGAACAGCTCGCCGAGCTCTCTCACCTTGCCCTCGTTGTGGCTGGCGATGACGAGCTTGGAGCCGCGATGGAGTGTGCCTGGTCTAAGCAACGGTGATCTTCTGCAATTGCACGAGCTCGGCGATGCCTTTGCGGGCGAGCGCCATCAGCGCGTCGAACTGCTCCTGGCTGAATGGTTCGGTTTCTGCCGTGCCCTGCACCTCGACGATGCCGCCAGAGCCCGTCATCACGAAATTCGCGTCGGCGTCGGCTTCAGAATCTTCGGCATAGTCGAGATCGAGCACAGGCTCTCCGACATAGAGCCCGCACGACACCGCGGCAACGTGGTCGCGCAGCACGCCCGGTTTCACCATGTTGCGCGCCTGCATCCAGGTAATCGCGTCATGCAGAGCGATCCACGCGCCGGTGATCGAGGCCGTTCGCGTGCCGCCGTCGGCCTGGAGCACGTCGCAATCGACGATGACCTGCCTCTCGCCAAGTCCTGCAAGATCGGTGACGGCGCGGAGCGAGCGGCCAATCAGGCGCTGGATCTCCTGCGTGCGTCCCGATTGCTTGCCGGCTGAAGCCTCGCGCCGCGTGCGCTCATTGGTTGCCCGCGGCAGCATGCCGTATTCGGCCGTCACCCAGCCGCGGCCTTGGCCCTTGAGCCATGGCGGCACGGGCTCTCCCGCAGTCGCGGTGCAGAGCACATGGGTCTCGCCGAAGCGGACAAGGCAGGAGCCTTCGGCATGCCGCGACACGGCGCGCTCGAAGCTGATGGGGCGGAGCGCGTCGGGCGCGCGCTTTGAGGGGCGGACGATGGTGAAATCTCCCGGTTCTCTGGTTGCAAGCGGCGCACCCTAGAGGAGGCTCTGGCGCGGGAAAAGCCTTTTCCCCAGCCTCTGAGCGCCGCACCTTGTTCTGAGCTTAAGGAGAAGCTACCACGCGTGCCATGAACTGGTGCGACGAGCGGCTCGGGTTCGCGCAAGCGGCGGCCGGTGCGGTCGAGTGGCCTGACGCTGAGGCGATCGACGCCGTTCTCGCTTCTCTATCCATTGATGATCTCGTGCATGGCTTCCGCGAGCAGGCGACCACCGCCCTCAAGGATGGGACGGCCGGGACTCATGCCTTCCACATGTATTTCGACCGCCTCGCTTATCACGAGCCTGAGCGCGCGGTGTCCTTCATCGAGGGAATGCTCATCCACGAGCGTGACGATGCGCTCCTCGCGCTGATCGCCGAGGGCAAGATGCTCGGGCAATTGCTCGACTTCCATGCTGGCCGTGTTGCCAAGCCCCTGCAGGAGCTTGCCCTGCGTTGCCCGCGGCTCCGCTGGCTTCTCGGAGGTGTGGGCTGGTCGATCGCCGGTGGCATGATCGAGGACGAGGATGCTAGGCGTCGATTGCTCACAATCACGGACACCGAGGCTTATGAGACATGGAAGGCACGATGCCGGGAAGGCGCCAAGACCACGGACTTCACTGCGCTTACGCCGAGGGAAATTGCGCCGCTCTGGGTCGAGATCATGGGCCGCTCTGAACTCGACAAGGAGAAGGACGACAATTGGAGCACTTTATTCGACTTCCAGTCGGAGCTTGTGCGCGACGACCCGCTGAAGGCTCTTGAGTTGGTGAAGGCGATCCTCGTCGTAGAAGACGATCCGAGGATGCTCGCGCTCCTTGCTGCGGGAGTGCTGGAGGACCTTCTTCCGGCTGAAAATGGCCCGGTCGTCGATGAGGTCGTCGCCGAGGCAGAGCGCGACCACCGTTTCCGCCATCTTCTGGGCGGCGTGTGGTTTTCCGGCCTTGGTGAGGACGTCAAGGCACGGCTCGAGCAGGCGCGCGGGGGGCGAGAGCTGGTGACCCTCGCCACGCCGAGCCCCGCCATTGCATACTGATCGCTTCGAGCGATGAGGCGGTTGGTTTTGAGGGAGGACATGGCGAGCGAGGCCCTGTCATCAGGGTTCAGGAGCGGGCCGCAGGCGCCTTCGCTCGACGGCGCCACGCCGGTGATCGCTCAATATTTGGAGATCAAGTCGGCGAACGCCGACTGTCTCCTGTTCTACCGCATGGGCGACTTCTACGAACTGTTCTTCGAGGACGCCGAGATCGCCTCGCGCGCGCTCGGCATCGCGCTCACCAAGCGCGGCAAGCATCAGGGTGAGGACATCCCGATGTGCGGTGTGCCGGTGCGCTCGGCCGACGACTATCTCCAGCGGCTGATTGCACAAGGCCACCGTGTCGCCGTCTGCGAGCAGCTTGAGGACCCAGCCGAGGCGAGGAAGCGCGGAGCTAAGGCGGTGGTGCGCCGCGACGTCGTGCGCCTCGTCACGCCGGGCACTCTGATCGAGGAAAGCCTGCTCGACGCGCGCGCACATAATTTCCTCACTGCGCTGTTCCGGGGCCCGCAGCAGGATGGTGGCGTGCAGATGCTCGCGCTGGCATCGCTCGACATCTCGACCGGTGAGCTGATTGCCGCCTCGGTCAGGGCCGGCGATCTTCCTGGCGAGCTTGCGCGGCTTAAGCCCGGCGAGGTGTTGGTGGGCGATGACGCAGCCGCCGACAGCGAGATTCGCAAAGCCATCCAGGAAGCGGGCGCCGCGCTCACGCCGTGCCCGCGCGCCCATTTCGACTCTCTTCGTGGCGAACGCGCGTTGAAGCAGCGGCTCAGTGTCGCCACGCTCGATGCCTTCGGTGAGTTTAGCCGCGGCGAGCTTGCCGCGCTTGGCGGCCTCCTCACCTATGTCGAGATTACGCAGGTGGGCAAAGCGCCTCTGCTCCGTCCGCCGCGGAAGGAGAGCGCCGGCAGCCTGCTCGTCATCGACGCCGCGACGCGTGCCAATCTTGAGCTCGTCCGCTCGAACCGCGGAGAGCGGGCAGGGAGCCTGCTCGCTGCGATCGACCGCACCGTGACCGCCGCCGGCGCCCGCGAGCTGGCGAGCCGCCTCGGCAGTCCCCTGACCGATGTGGAGACGCTGAATGTGCGCCTCGATGCCGTCTCTTATCTCGCCGATGAGCCTAGGCTTCGGCAGAGCTTGCGCGAGGCGTTGAAGGCGGCGCCTGATCTCGCGCGAGCGTTGGCGCGGCTTGCCCTGGGGCGAGGGGGACCGCGTGATCTTGGTGCGGTGCAGGCCGCCGTCAGATCTGCGCACGCCCTTGCCGCGAGCCTCGTGCGCGCAGGCAGCGCGCTCGGCCTTCCGGCAGAGCTTGCCACTATTGCCGAGCGTCTTGAAGCATCGCCTACTCGTATCGAACGGGCTTTGTCGAATGCACTTGCCGAGAGCTTGCCGGTGAACGCGCGCGACGGCGGCTTCATCAGAGGGGGCGCGAGCGCCGATCTCGACGAGCAGCGTCAGTTGCGCGACGGCAGCCGCCAGGTCATTGCCGGTTTGCAGGCGACCTATGGCGAAGCGACCGGCGTCAAATCGCTGAAAGTCCGCCACAACAATGTGCTCGGCTATTTCGTCGAGGTCACGGCGACGAATGCGGGCGTGCTGTCCAAGCCGCCTCATTCGGAGACCTACGTCCATCGTCAGACTCTCGCCAATGTGATGCGCTTCTCGACGCGCGAGCTGGCCGAGCTCGAGGCGCGCATCACCCAAGCCGCGGATCGCGCGCTCGCGCTCGAGCTCGAATATTTCACGCGGCTGTGCGGCGATGTGCTCGCCGAGCAGCAGACTCTCGCGGCCGCAAGCGCGGCCCTTGCCGAGCTCGATCACTATGCCGGTCTCGCGGAGTTGGCGGTCGAGCAGAGCTATGCGCGGCCCAAGATCGACACTAGCCTCATCTTCGCCGTCGAGGAGGGGCGTCACCCGATGGTCGAGCAAAATTTGCGGCGGGGTGACGGCGGTAGCTTCGTCGGCAACGACTGCAAGCTCGGCGATGACGGTGTGGGCACGCGCATCCTCGTGGTCACCGGCCCGAACATGGCGGGCAAATCGACCTTTCTCCGCCAGAACGCACTCATCGTCGTGCTGGCGCAATCAGGCTCGTTCGTGCCGGCCAAGAGCGCCGCGATCGGCATTGTCGACCGGCTGTTCAGCCGCGTCGGTGCGGCTGATGATCTCGCCCGCGGCCGCTCGACCTTCATGGTCGAGATGGTCGAGACCGCCGCGATCCTCAATCAGGCGACCGAGCGGTCTTTCGTCGTTCTGGATGAGATCGGACGCGGCACCGCGACCTTTGACGGGCTCTCGATTGCCTGGGCTGCGCTCGAATATCTGCATGAGGTGAACCGCGCCCGCGTGCTTTTTGCCACCCACTATCACGAGTTGACCGCTCTCGCCGACAAGCTGCCGCGCGCCGCCAACGCGACGGTCGAGGTCAAGGAATGGCGTGACGAGATCGTATTCCTCTATCGCGTGGTTCAGGGGACGGCAGACCGCTCCTATGGCATCCACGTGGCGAAGCTCGCGGGCCTTCCGCCCGAGGTTCTGACCCGGGCCGACGAAGTGTTGAGCGCCTTGGAGAGAGCAGATGGGCGGCCGAAACCCGCCGACCTCGCCTCCGATTTGCCTCTCTTCCAGGCCGCCAGGGCACGGGAGCCAGGGTTGCAAGAACCGTCGGCTTTGGAGCGGGAGATGGCGGCGCTCAACCCGGACGCGATGACGCCCAAAGACGCCCTGGAGGCCCTCTATCGCCTGAAAGCTCTGCTTGCTAGCGAGCCGTAAAGGGGCCATGTGCTAGATTAAGCTCGACGCCGATGGACCAGCCTGCCCTCAGAAAAGCTCCCTATTTCGACCTCGATCTCTTGCGCGAGGAGACCTCGCAGCTTGCCCATGCTTATTCCGGGCAGGACAACTCGTTGCGCAAGGCCCTGGTCGAGCGGCTGCGCCAGCTTGTCGATGAAGCCCGCGCCGCCGCCAAGCGCCAACTTGAGCAGGACGGCGACGGCAAGACCTGTGCCGAGGGTCTCTCCGCCTTCCAAGATGCGCTGATCAAGCTCGCCTACGACTTTACCACCACCCATATCTATCGCGCCGACAATCCCTCGACTGCTGAGCGCATGGCGGTGGTGGCACAAGGCGGCTACGGGCGCGGTCTGCTCGCTCCTGGCTCGGACATCGACCTCCTCTTCCTGCTTCCCTACAAGCAGACCGCATGGGGCGAGAGCGTCGCCGAGTACATGCTCTATCTCTTGTGGGATCTCGGCTTCAAAGTCGGGCACGCCACGCGCACCATCGACCAATGTGTGCGCCTCAGCCATTCCGACATGACCATCCGCACCGCGCTGCTCGACGCGCGACTGATCCTTGGCGACGAGGCGCTTTACGCCGATTTCGAGAAGCGCTTCCGCAAAGAGGTGCTCGAAGGCAACGCGCGACCTTTCATCGAGGCAAAGCTCGCCGAGCAGAACGCCCGTCACGCCCGCGCCGGCGCTTCGCGTTATCTCGTCGAGCCCAACGTCAAGGACGGCAAGGGCGGTCTGCGTGACCTGCACACGCTGCATTGGCTTGCCAAGCATCTCTATCCCGACAAGGCGGAGGCCGAGTTCGTCGAGGCCGGCGTCTTCACGGCGCAGGAATATCGGAGCTTCCGCCGCTGCGAGAGCTTCCTGTGGACGGTGCGCTGCGAGCTGCACTTCCTTACCGAACGGCCAGAGGAACGGCTCGGCTTCGACGTGCAGCAGCAGATGGCTGAGCGTCTTGGCTACAAGGGCAAAGGCGGCTTGAGCGGCGTCGAGCGCTTCATGCGCCACTATTTCCTCGTGGCCAAGGAGGTCGGCGAACTCACCGCCATCGTCTGCTCGGCACTAGAGATGAAGCAGCTGAAGTCGCTTCCATCGCTCGACACGCTGCTCGCGCCGTTCAGCTGGCGCCGCCGCGCAAGACTAAGGCGCACCTCCGATTTCCGCATCGAGAACGGCCGCATCTACGCCATCAGCAAGGACATCTTTGCCAAGGACCCGGTAAATTTCATCCGCCTGTTCGTGGCGGCTGATGAGAACCATGCCTCGTTCTCGCCCGAAGTCTTGCGCCAGGTGCGGGGCAATTTCCGCTTGATCGACGACAATCTGCGCAACAACCCGACCGCCAATCGGCTCTTTCTGCGCATCCTGACCGACTCGCGCGACCCGGAAGGCGCGTTGCGCAAGATGAACGAGGCCGGCGTTCTCGGCCGTTTCATCGGCGATTTCGGCCGCGTCGTCTCGATGATGCAGTTCAACATGTACCACCACTTCACTGTGGACGAGCATCTCATCCGCACCATCGGCTATCTCGCGGGCATCGAGCGCGGCAAGCATGCGACCGATCACCCGGTCTCGACCGAGATCGTGCGCACCATCGATAATCGCCGCGCGCTCTACGTCGCCGCTTTCCTGCACGACATCGCCAAGGGCCGCGACGAGGACCACTCGATCGTGGGTGCCCGCATCGCCCGCGAGCTCGGTCCCCGCTTCGGGCTGACCCCAGCCGAGACTGAAACGGCAACTTGGCTCGTCGAGCATCATCTCGCCATGAGCCTGTTCGCCCAGAGCCGCGACCTGAATGACCCCAAGACCATCCGCGACTTCGCCGTACTGGTGCAGAGCCGCGAGCGGTTGAAGCTCCTGTTGTTGCTCACTGTGGCTGACATCCAGGCGGTCGGACCGGGCGTTTGGACCGGCTGGAAGGGCCAGCTGCTGCGCACCCTTTATTTCGAGACCGAGCCTCTGCTCGGCGGCGGCCACCTGACCTTGAGTCGGAGCGAGCGCGTCGCTCGCGCCCAGGACGCTCTGCGCGAGCGCCTGGCCGGCTGGCCGCGCCACGATCTTGAGCGTTTCATCGACCGCCATTATCCCTCTTATTGGCTGCGGACCGATCTCGACGTCATTGCCGAACACGCGCGGCTGATCCGCGATGCCGAGGCGCAAGGGAAGAGCCTCGTCACCCACATTACCACCGATGCATTCCGCGGCGTTACCGAGATCACCTTGCTTGCGCCGAACCATCCGCGGCTGCTCGCGCTGGTCGCCGGCGCCTGCACCGGCGCCGGGGCCAACATTGTCGATGCGCAGATCTCGACCACGCGCGACGGCATGGCTCTCGACACCATCCATCTCGAGCGCGAGTTCGATCAGGCCGAGGACGAGGAACGCCGCGCCAAGCGCATCGCCGTGACCATCGAGCGACTGCTCAAGGGCGAGGTTCGCCTCGCCGAGGTGCTATCCGCCAAGCGCAAGCCGAAGTCGAAGCTGTCCGCCTTCACCGTCGAACCGCAAGTGGCGATCGACAACACGCTGTCAGACGCGCTGACGGTCATCGAGATCAACGGTCTCGACCGGCCAGGCCTGCTCTACGACGTGACGCGCGAGATCTCGGACCTCAATCTCGACATCGCCTCGGCCCACATCGCCACCTTCGGCGAGAAGGCGGTCGACGTGTTCTATGTGACCGATCTCACCGGCAAGAAGATCACGAGCTCGAGCCGCGAAGCCGCGATCCGCGATCGCCTGCTGAAGGCGCTGCAAGCCCGCCACGACGCTCCGCTTGTCCCGGCCTGATACCCCCGCATGAAGCTCTATCGCGGGTTCGCAACCGTCGGCGCGATGACCATCCTGAGCCGCGTGCTCGGCTTCGTGCGCGACGTCTTGATCGCCGCCGTGCTCGGCACCTCATTCGTGGCCGACGCATTCTTCGTCGCCTTCCGCATCCCCAATATGTTTCGACGGTTGTTCGCCGAGGGCGCCTTCGATGCGGCCTTCATTCCGCTCTTCACGCGGCGTTTGCACGCGGAAGGAGCCGACGTAGCACGCACCTTCGCCGGTCAGGCCCTCGCCGGGCTAACGGTCCTCTTAATCGCCTTCACCATTCTCGCCGAGATCGCCATGCCTTGGCTCATGCTGCTGCTCGCGCCGGGCTTTCGCGATGATCCGGAGAAATTCGCGCTTGTTGTCATGCTTGCGCGCGTCGCGCTTCCTTATCTCGTCTGCATGTCCTTGGTCGCGCTCTATACCGGCGTGCTCAACGCGCTCGGGCGCTTCGCTATCGCGGCCTTCACGCCGAGCCTGCTCAACGTCGTGCTCATTGCCGTGCTGCTCGGTCTCGTCTTGACTGGGAACGCGGATAAGAGCCGCGCCGGCGTTGCGCTCGCCTGGGGCGTCGTCGCTTCGGGTCTGCTGCAGGTCGTTGTCGTTGCATTCGCCGCCGCGCGCTTCGGGATGAGCGTCCCCTTAGAACGTCCTCGCCTCTCCCCCGACATGCAGCGCCTCGTGGCGCTCGCAGTTCCCGGCATCGTCGCAGGCGGTATCGGCCAGCTCACCGGGGTGATTTCGACCATCATCGCGACCTTGCAGGACCGCGTCGTGTCCTGGCTCTATTACGCCGACCGCATCTTTCAGCTCCCGCTCGGTGTTATTGGCGTCGCCGTGGGCGTCGTCCTGCTCCCCGATCTCAGCCACAAGCTTCGCGCTGGCGACCATGAAGCGGCGATCAAAAGCGAGAACCGCGCACTCGAATTTGCGCTTCTGCTCACGATGCCCGCGGCGACGGCGCTTCTCCTTGCCGCTACTCCGATCATGCGCGTCCTGTTCGAGCACGGCGCTTTTACCTCCGCAGACACTGAAGCCACCGCCAAGATGTTGGCGGCGCTCGCGCTTGGTCTTCCGGCCTACGTGATCATCAAGGTACTGCATCCGAGCTTCTTTGCCCGGGAGGACACCAAGACGCCGATGATCTTCGCCGCCATCTCAATGGCCGCAAATGTCGTTCTTGCCTTCACTTTGTTCGAGTTGATCGGCGGCACTGGCATTGCCATTGCCGCCACGTCGTCAGGCTGGATCAACGTCACCCTCCTCGTCATGGCGTTGAAGAGACGAGGCGAGTTTGCCCTCGACGATGCCTTTCGCCGCGCATCGCTCGGCATCTTGCTCGCGACCGCCTGCATGGGAATCGCGGTCTTCGCAATGGTCCGCCTGCTCGACCCTTATTTCGCCCCCGCTAACGGCGTGCTTACGCAAGCGGGGGCGCTGATCGCGCTCGTCGTTGGCGGCCTTCTGGTCTATGTCGTCGGCGCTGAGCTGCTCGGTGCCGCCAAATGGCGCAACCTTTTCAAGGACATCAGGGCTTAGAGGGGTGGCGAATGGCTCCCCTCTCGTCTATGTTGCAATGCAACAGGGTGAGGGGGAGGTGTTGCCATGCAGGGGCGGCCACGCCGTAGCGTTTTGTACATGCCGGGGTCGAACGAGCGGGCGCTCGAGAAGGCCAAGGCCATTCCCGCCGATGCGCTGATCTTCGACCTCGAAGATGCCGTCGCGCCTGACACCAAGCCCTTCGCCCGCGCGCGCGTCACTGCCGCCGTCAAGAGCGGGGGCTACGGCGGGCGCGAGGTGGTGATCCGTGTCAATGCGCTCGAGACGCCCTGGGGAACCGACGACATTATTGCCGCTTGCGAGGCTGCGCCCGACGCGATCCTCGTGCCGAAAGTGGTTCATTCGGGCGACATTATCAGCGTCGCCAAAATGCTGCAGGGCATGCATGCGCCAGAGAAGATCAGGCTGTGGGCGATGATGGAGACGCCGATGGCGATCCTCAACGCGCGCACCATCGCGGCGACCGCGGTGCATGAGGAGAACAGGCTCGATTGCCTCGTCATGGGCACCAACGACCTGATCAAGGAATCGCGCGCCCGCGATCTGCACGATCGCTTCGCCGTGGTGCCGTGGCTTGCCATGACGCTCGTCGCCGCGCGCGCCTACCGCCTCGACATCATCGACGGGGTATATAACGAGTTCAGGGACGAGAGGGGCTTGCGCGAGGAATGCGAGCGCGGACGGACGCTCGGCATGGACGGCAAGACGCTGATCCACCCGAGCCAGGTCGCTCCCTGTAACGAGATCTTCTCGCCCACGCAGGACGAGGTCGACTGGTCGCGCAAGGTGATCGACGCCTTCGGGCAGCCGGAGAATGCGGGCAAGGGCGTGATCGTAGTCGAGGGGCGCATGGTCGAGCGCTTACATTTCTCCATGGCCCAGCGCACCGTCCAGATCGCCGAGCAGATCCGCGAGATGGAGAAGGCTTGCGGCTAGGCGTCAGAGCGGGGCGTAGAGAAGATCAGGACGCCTGATCAATCACTGCGGACGCTCGATCATTTCCTTTTGCTGTCGCGACCTCTAGCTACCCGGCCACACGCCGCCGTCGCAACGACGCGGCTAACGCAGCAACTCCCAGGAGATGACCATGCATAAGGCTTTGATCATTGCGCTTGCCCTCACTAGCCTCGGTGCGTTGACCACGCCGGCCTTCGCTCGAAGAAGTGCCGCAGTTCGCTCTCGCATTGCATCGCGAAGAGCAGCCACTGCATCGACAAGAAGGTTTGCCAGCAAGACTGCCTCGACAAGTACAACTATTGCACCGTGAGCCACGACATGAGCAGCGGCAAGTCCGAGCAGCCGATGTAGACGAGGATCGCTCAAGGACCTCTAATGTCGGACACCA
>JBLMXO010000206.1:0-9684 GCA_050257815.1 Actinomycetota bacterium | reverse complement strand
ACCTCGACCTCGGCATCGTCGCGCTCATCGTCACCACGGTTGCCGCGATCACTCCGCTCATTCTCTACGAAGCCGTGAAGGACACGAAGCTCAGCTTCCTGTTCAGGCGCCCGGACTGGGCGAGGCTCACGCCTTCCGCTCCCCAGCCCGCTTCCGAGCCGAGACAGCACCCCGGCGCACCGGCCCTCTCGCTATCGAACTCATAAACAGGCGGTATTCGGCGTCGGACTCCTGGCGTCCAGCGCAAAGCCACGTGCATTTTCGTCCATCAAATCCCACATTCTATTAGGTGCACCCTTGGAAGCCCCTGGCCGGCGCCAGCGACTTGACGCGCTGCAGCATCGGCGTAGGTAAGAGCCCGAAGAACATTATCGAGGCTGGGCGAGCCCAGAGATGGCCATGGCTAAAAAGAAAGTCATCGTGATCGGCGGCGGCTTTGGCGGCGTGTTCGCGGCCAAGGCGCTCGAGAAACAAGGCCGCGGCAAGCTCGATGTCGAGCTGGTCAACGCCAACAACTATTTCGTCTTTCAGCCGCTCCTGCCGGAGGTTGCCGCTTCCTCCATTCATTCGGCCGACGCGGTCGTGCCGCTCCGCCAGTTGCTCCGCCGCATCCAGGTGCGCCAGGCGGAGGTGATGGGCATCGACTTCGACAAGAAGAAGGTGATCGTAGTCCAGGGCACGCGGCGCGTCCCCGTCGACCTCCACTACGACGAACTGGTCATTGCACTCGGCACCGGTGTGGACTTGAAGCGCTTCCCAGGGCTGCCCGAGCACGGGCTCACTATGAAGGATCTCGCCGATGCGCATCGCCTGCGCACGCACGTTATTGGCTGCCTCGAAACGGCCGACGTGACCGAGGATCCCGAGATCAAGCAGCAGCTCTTGAGCTTCGTCACGGTGGGCGCTGGCTTCTCTGGCGTCGAGACCATCGCCGAGGTGCGCGAACTGGTGCGCCGCGCGCTGAAATACTACCCGAACATCAAGGAGGACGAGGTCAAGTTCTACCTGATCGAATATGCGCCGCGCATTCTGCCGACCTTCCCCGCCGATCTCGCGGCTTACGCCACGCGACGGTTGCAGATGCACGGCGTCGAAGTTCTGACGGGCGTCGGCACGAAATCGGCCACCGGGTCCGCCGTCGAACTGACTGACGGGCGCATCATCCCGACCTCGACCATCGTCGCAACCATCGGCAACGGGCCGCATCCCCTCGTCGCCTCGCTCGGCCTCGACATGCAGTGGGGCCGCATCAAGACTGACCGCTTCATGCGCGTGCCGAGCCATGAAGGCTTATGGGCGCTCGGCGACGCCGCTCTGATCCCTCTGGTCGACCATCCCGGTGAGGATCCGGCGCACTACGCCACGCAGACCGCGCAGTTCGCCGTGCGCGAGGGGCGGCAGATCGCTTCGAACATCATCGCCAAAATGGATGGCGAGGAGCTCAAGCCTTTCGCCTATACCTCGAAGGGATCGCTTGCCTCGCTCGGCATGAGCAAGGCCGTCGCCGACGTCTACGGCGTCAAGCTCTCAGGCACGCTCGCCTGGCTCTTGTGGCGCGGCTTCTATCTCTCCTTCCTGCCGGGCTTCACCGCCAAGCTCAGGGTCGGCATCAACTGGCTCGTCAACAGCGTCATGCCGCCCAATATCGTGCAGATCCAGTCGATCCCGCCGGCCACGCGCTACATCCACTACCGCAAGGGCGACACGGTGTTCGAACCAGGCATGCTGATCGACGGCTTCTACACCGTGGTGAGGGGCGCCTTCAGGCTCACCATCGACAACGCCGAGACAGGCGAGCATTTCGAGAAGGTGTTCGGTCCCGGCGACCATTTCGGCGAGCGGGTGCTGCTCAAATCGGCGCTTCGGACCGGCCTCGTGGAGGCGCTCGAGGATTCGGTCGTGCTGTTCATCGCGCAAAAGGACTTCACGCGCTTTGCCCGCGCCTTCCCGGTACTCGACACATATTTCCGCGAGTATATCGAGAAGACCTTTGGCGGCCCGGACAAGGCGTTCGCCCCGGGGAGCGCGGAACGCGCTGGCGAGCTCGAGACCCTGCTCTAGTCGGGTGTGGATGAGGCGCGAAGCGACTCCCTTTGGAGCCGCTCACTCCCTATATTCCCTCTCATCATGGCAACAGCAAAAGAGAACAGCCCCGCCGGCAAGCCGGTGGCAAAGGGCGATCACGTCTATCTGATCGACGGCTCGGGTTACGTCTTCCGCGCCTATCACGCGCTCCCGCCGCTGACGCGGCCCTCCGACGGGCTGCCCGTCGGCGCCGTGCACGGCTTCTGCGCCATGTTGTGGAAGCTCCTGCGCGAGACGGGAGAGCTCGCACCCCCCACCCATATCGCCGTCGTCTTCGACTATTCGGCTAAGACCTTCAGGAGCGATTTGTTCGACGGCTACAAGGCCAACCGGCCCGAGCCTCCCGGCGATCTTATCCCGCAATTCCCGCTCGTGCGCGACGCGGTGCGCGCCTTCAACGTCGCCTGCATCGAGAAGGAAGGCTACGAGGCCGACGATCTCATCGCCACCTATGCGCGCGAGGCGCTCGAAGCGGGCGGCGACGTCACCATCGTTTCCTCGGACAAGGACCTCATGCAGATCATCCAGCCTGGGGTGATCATGTACGACACGATGAAGAACAAGGCGATCGGCGAGGCCGAGGTGATCGAGCGCTTCGGGGTGCCGCCGGCGAAGGTCGTCGAGGTGCAGGCGCTGATCGGCGATTCCTCCGACAACGTGCCGGGCGTTCCGGGGATCGGGGTGAAGACAGCGGCGCTGCTGATCAACGAATTCGGCGATCTCGAGACGCTGCTTGCGCGTGCCGCCAAGATCAAGCAGGACAAGCGGCGCGAGAACCTGATGACCTTCGCCGACCAGGCGCGGCTCTCCAAGACGCTTGTCATTCTCGACACGCATGTGCCGCTCGATGTCTCGCTTGCCGAGCTTGCCGTGCACCAGCCTGAGGCGGACTCTCTCACTTCCTTCATGCGCAAGCTCGAATTCACCACGCTGCTCAGGCGCGTGACGGAAGGGCTCGGCGCGCCGCTGCCGGAAGGCATGGCGCCGTCGACAACGCCGCAGCGCAAAAAGAAGGACGACTACGATCATCCCTTGCGGCGCTCTCCGCGCGGCGAGGCTGTGCCAGAGAGCAAGCCGGTCGCGGGACACACGCCGGCGCAGCTCGCGGTGATGCGCGCGGGCAGGCTCGAAGCGATGGCCTTCGACCGCGCCAACTACGAGACGGTGACGACGGCCTCGCGGCTTTCCGACCTGCTCAATACCGCGCGCTATCAGGGGCATTTCGCCTTCAGGGTGAAGCTCAATTCCGCCGATCCAATGCGGGGCGAGTTGGTGGGCATGGCGCTCGCGCTCGTGCCGGGGCACGCAGCTTACGTTCCCCTCGCCCATCGCGCCTCCGACGGGCTCGATCTCGCCGGCGACACGCTCGCGCAGATTCCGATGCGTGAGGCGCTCGACCTGCTCAAGCCGATCCTCGAGGATGTGAGCGTGCTCAAGATCGTGCAGAACGCGAAGTTCGACATGGTCGCGCTCACGCGCTACGGCATCATGCTCGAGGCCATCGACGACCCCTGCCTCATGTCCTACGCGCTCGATGCGGGCCGCGCCGAGCATCTGCCCGAGCAGCTCGCGGGCCGTCTGTTGAGTCACACCTGCCTCACCGAGAAGGAAGTCGTGGGCTCGGGTAAGAACTCGGTCGGCATGGACCGCGTGGCGATTGCCCGCGCCACCGAGTTCGCCGGCGAGGAGACCGACATCGGCTTGCGGCTCTGGCTCGTGCTCAAGCCGCGGCTTCCCGCCGAATCCGTGACCACGGTCTACGAGACCTTGGAGCGGCCGCTCGCACGCGTGCTCGCCGAGATGGAGCGTGCCGGGGTGAAGGTCGAGCGGGCGACGCTTGCCTCGCTGTCGGGCTCGTTCGCACAGACCATCGCGAGACTCGAGGACGAGATCAGGGCGCTGGCCGGTGAGGACTTCAATATCGGCTCGCCCAAGCAGCTCGGCGAAATCCTGTTCGACAAGATGAGCCTGCCCGGCGGCAGGCGCACCAAGACCGGCGCGTGGAGCACCGACGCCGCTGCGCTCGAGGAGCTAGCCGCCGAGGGTCACGAGCTGCCGCGCAAGGTGCTCGACTGGCGCGTGCTGGCCAAGCTCAAGAGCACCTATACCGATGCGATCCCCGCCTATATCAATCCCGACACCGGGCGCGTGCATACGACCTATGCGCTCGCCGCGAGCACCACGGGGCGGCTCGCCTCGGTCGAGCCCAATCTGCAGAACATCCCGGTGCGCACGCCGGAGGGCCGCGCCATTCGCAAGGCCTTCGTTGCCGACAAAGGCAAGAAGCTGATCTCGGCCGACTACAGCCAGATCGAGCTCAGAGTGCTTGCGCACATGGCAGAGACGCCGACGCTGCGTCAGGCCTTCGCCGATGGGCTCGACATCCACGCCATGACGGCGTCAGAGATGTTCGCCGTTCCGATCCAAGGCATGGACCCGGCGATCCGCCGCCGCGCCAAGGCGATCAATTTCGGCATCGTCTATGGCATCTCCTCGGTGGGCCTGGCCGCGCAACTTGGCATCGGGCGGAGCGAGGCCGGCGCCTATATCAAGACCTATTTCGAGCGCTTCCCCGGCATCCGCGACTACATGGAGGCGATGAAGGCCGAGGCGCGCCGCCAGGGCTACGTGAAGACGCTGTTCGGGCGGAAGGTGCACTACCCCGAGATCAACACCAAGAACCCGTCGCTCCGTGGCAATTACGAGCGCGCGGCCATCAACGCGCCGATCCAGGGCTCAGCCGCCGACATCATCCGCCGCGCCATGATCAGGATGGCGCCTGCGCTCGAGGCGGCGGGTCTCTCGGCGCGCATGCTGATGCAGGTGCATGACGAGCTCGTGTTCGAGGCGCCTGAGGGCGAGGTCGAGAAGACCATGGAGGTCGCGCGGAGCGTGATGGAGAAGTCGCCAGAGCCCGCGCTCAAGCTTAAAGTGCCGCTCAAGGTCGACGCCCGCTCAGGCGACAACTGGGAAGCCGCGCATTAGGGAGTACCGTCAATCAATCGAAGTTTGGGTATTGAGTCGGTTAGGACGACTACCGCGTCGCCCTTTGTTCCCAAGCTGGCACGTTCGGCTATCTCTGCCAGCCTTCCCAGGATTTCGTGGGCATGTGCCCGAAATATCTCATTGCTCCAATTATCTTCGTGCTCTCCTGCCATCCGTAGATACTTGTGCTGCAGCAAGGTTGGATGAGCGGCGTCGCAAAGAAAAGAATATTCTTGGCCTGCGTTTGCATATTCCGACTTCAGACTCTCCACATATTCTCGAACCCCTATTGGCGGGTCGGTCGAGTAGCCTCCACCCGGAAGCTTCACGCTGGAACTCGATCCATGCCAAAGCCTCTCCAGCCGACCGTCGGATGATGCAAGACCAAACAACTCGACTCGCACATAGTGGGAGAAGCTCCAGAGCTCGAAAATTGATCTAGTGAGTACAGCGGCGTTTAGGACGCGCCCAGCTTCCCATTCGGAGATCAAGCCCCGCAGATTCTCGTGAACGCTCGCAAGCGCTTCCAAACATGCTGCAGAAATAAGCCATGCCAATCGCGATGGCTCTGGAGGCGTATTTGCAAAAGGCGCGGTTGGCATCTCCTTAAACAAATCCGCATTGATGTGCAGGTCATTAAGTATCGTCCGCAGGCGCGGCACGTATTTTCCGGTTTCACATTTCCAGTCGAATTCCGGCATGCTGAAGTCCTCAATAACCCCCTTGATTAGGGCTTAGTCTCGATAACTCAGTGGATCGACATGGAGGCATACCATGGGTAAATGCGTGCAATGCGGCAACGAATACGACCAGAGCTTCACCGTCACCATGGGCGGGCAGACATTCGTGTTCGATTCGTTCGAATGCGCGATCCAGGCGCTCGCGCCTGTCTGTCCGCATTGCGGTGTGCGCATCATCGGTCACGGGGTGCAGCACGGCGACATGATCTTCTGCTGCGTCCATTGCGCCAAGCACGAAGGCGTCAAGGGGCTGCGCGATCGCGATTGAAAATGCGCTTCACCCCAACGTCGTCGTCATTGCCGGGCTTGATCCGGCAATCCATTCCATTGAGCTTCGTCTTGCCGAAGGGTAACGGCATGGATGCCCGGATCAAGTCGGGACATGACGTGGAGTTCGGCTGATGAAGGAGGTCTGATGCTCAGGCACGTGAGGCTGCCACTTCTTCCGTTGCTGCTTTTTGTCGTCACGCCGGCGCTCGCGCTGCCGGCGCCGATGTCGGACACGGACCTTCTCACCAAGAGCGACCTCGTCGCGCTCGTCCGCGTCATCTCGGTCACCTGTACAGGCACTATGCACAACGACTTCGCCAAGGAGGACCTTCTGACCTACAGCGCCAATGTCGAGCTGCTGGAAGTCATCAAAGGCGACGAGCCGAAGGGCACCGACGTCAACATCACCTTCCACGATCTGCCCAAGCACATCGTGGGGCCGTGGAGCGTGTTCTATTACCCGGGCGAGGTGGTGTGGACACATCTGGTCAAGGACGGCGATGCCTACACCACGACGTGGTGGAACGGGCGCGGCGAGGTGGTGCACAAGGCGATCATTACCGATCTGCCGACCAAGCCCGGCGAGTCGGTCGCGGTCCCGCGCGTGCGGACCGAATATCCCGTCGCGAACTAATTACGCCGCGACGCTATCGAGCCAGTCGTTGAACAGCTTACGGCTCGCCTCGTTGGCGGCGGGCGCATAGCGCGCGGTCTCGGCGCGCATCTGGGCGAGGTCGACCTTGGAGTTCGACAGCTCGAGCGTGTGGCCGATCAGCCATTTCTCCAAATCGCGCTGCGGTAGCTCGACATGGAACTGGAGCGCGAGCACGTTAGGCCCATAGGTGAAGGCCTGGTTCGGGGTGATCGTTGAGGAGGCAAGCCGCGTGGCACCCTGCGGCAGGTCGAAGGTGTCACCATGCCAATTGAGCACGCGCACGCCCTCGATGACGCCGAGCGGCGAGGCCTTGCCCTCGGGGGTCAAGTTCATCTCGTCCCAGCCGAGCTCCTTCTGCTTGCCCGGATAAACGCGGGCGGCGAGCACGGCGGCGAGCGCCTGGCAGCCGAGGCAAATGCCGATCACCGGCACGTTCTTCTTCACCGCGGCCTCGATGGTCGCGAGTTCCCCCTTGATGAAGGGGTAGCGATCGATCTCGTAGATGCCGATCGGGCCGCCGAGCACGACGAGGAGGTCGGCATCCTTAGCTGGGCTGAGGTCGTCGACGCCGGCTTCGAGATAGGTAAGGTCGAGCCCCCGATCTTCGAGCACGCCTTCGAGCGTGCCGGCATCCTCGAAGGCCACATGCCGTATGGCGATTGCGTTCTTCATGGGGCCCTCCCCCAAACCTCTCCGAAGCAACTGACATCTTGCGCCGCGGCGCCTAGACCCATTTGTCAATCTGCGACGCACATTTGACGTTTTACGACGCCGGGGAGCGCCCGCTCAAACGGTGAGCGCAACGCCATGGCGTCGCGGATCGCCAGCCCCTTCCACGCCGCCTTTGGGATGACGCCGTGCGGCATGAACCCCGCCGAAGAACAGGTTCCGCTCGGGCCATGCATGCGCACGCTCGCCTAGCGCCAGAAGCGCGCGCTCCTCGCGCTCGCTGAAGCCGGGCTCGAAGCTCGTCTTGCCGTCGCGCTCGACGTGAAGCCGTGGGGCCTCGATCGCGTCTTCAAGGCTCATGCCGCGATCGAGGAGATTGATCGCGACCTGGAGGATCGCGGTCCTGATGCGATTCGAGCCGCCGGTGCCCATCGCCGTCACCGTGCCGTTCTTCTGCAGAATGATGGTCGGCGCCATCATCGAGGAGAGCCGAGTGCCGGGGCGCCAATCGCCGAGCAGGCCGGTCGCAAGATCCTCCTCGCCCAGCATGTTGTTCAGCATGAAGCCGAACGAGCCTACGATCTCGCCGTTGCCCTCGCCGTTCGAAAGGCTGATGGCGGCGGCGTTCCCCTCGGCGTCGATCACGCTGACATGGGTGGTGCCGCGATAGGAGGCGGGGTAACGCGCGGCGTTGCCGATCTCCCTCGTCAGCTGGCCGTTGGCGAGCCGCATTGCGAGAGCTTCGCCGTGGCTCGTGCGGGCATTGTTGGTTGCCTCCATGGCGGCATGAAGGGCCATCGCATCAACGGCGCGGCCATGCTGGGCGAGCGCGTCGAGAAAACCGAGGCCGAAGGCGATGAGAGCGCCGCTCGCGGCCGGCGGCGGATTGAGCGCGACGGTAGCACCGCCGTGGCGCCAATAAAGAGGCTCGCGCCACGCCACACGGTAGCGCGCAAGATCATCACGGGTGAGATAGCCACCAGAATCGCGCGATTGCGCCACGATGGCCTTGCCCACGTCGCCGTCGATGAAGAGCCGAGCGCCGTCCTCAGCGAGCCACTCGAGCGTCTCGGCCAGCTCCTCGTTGCGGAACGTCCCGCCCGCCTTCATCGGCTTGCCGCCCGGCGCGAAGATGGATGCGACGCCAGCACTCGCGGTCAGAATCGCGGCGATGACGGTGAAGAGGTAAGCCTGGAACTCGGTGAGAGGGAATCCTTGGCGCGCGGCGCGAACCGCGGGCTCGACCAGGCGTTTCATTGGCAGCGTGCCGAGCGCCTCGTGCATGGCGAAGAGACCAGGCACGACGCCCGGCGTCGCGCTCGAGCCGGGGCCGATATGGAACTCCTGCTTGGCAGGGCCGAAATCGGCATAGATCGGATAGAAGTTGATCTCGCTCTCGGGGCGGCGTCTCCGCGGCGTCTCGGCAAAGAAGTCAAGCAGGTTCGCGTCATCCCTGCCAGCGCGTCGCGCCATCAGGAAGCCGCCGCCTCCCGGTGAGGCGAACACGGCCTCGGCGGCGAAGGTCATAAACACGCCGGCGAGAGCGGCATCGAAGGCGTTGCCGCCGTCGTCGAGAATTTCCACGGCCGCCCTGGCGGTCAGCTCGTGTCCCGCAGCGACGATGCCTTTTTCCTTTGCCATGCTCTTCGCTCTCCGCGAATTCTGTCATGCCCGGCCTTGTGCCGGGCATCCATGATTTTTTTCGTGAGAGCGCCGCAAAACGTGGATTGCCGGGACGAGCCCGGCCATGACGCGTTCTCGTAAGTAAAAGGGGCGCCTAGCCCAGCCGCTTTTCGAGAGCAGAGAGCTCGTCGCCGAGGGCTTTGGGGAGCTTGGCGCCGAAGGTGGCGAAATGCTCCTTGATCAGCGGCAGCTCGGCCTTCCAGCCATCCTTGTCGACGCTGGTTAGGTCCTTGAGGTCATTGGGTGCGATCTTCAGCCCGCCGACATCGAGCGAGCCGTCGGCCGGCAGCTTGCCGATCGCGGTATCGAACGCCTTAGCCGTGCCGTCGCAGCGCTCGAAGATCCATTTCAGCACGCGGCTGTTGTCGCCGTAGCCCGGCCACATGAACTTGCCGGCGCCGTTCTTGCGGAACCAATTGACGTAGAAGATCTTCGGCATTTTGCCGCCGCCCTTCTCGCCCATCTTCAGCCAATGAGCGAAATAGTCGCCCATGTGGTAGCCGCAGAAGGGAAGCATGGCCATCGGGTCGCGGCGGAGGTCGCCGATCTTGCCGGCAGCGGCGGCCGTCTTCTCCGACGCCATGATCGAGCCCAAGA
>JBLMXO010000205.1:0-5912 GCA_050257815.1 Actinomycetota bacterium | reverse complement strand
GGAATAGACGATCGAGCGTCTCGATAGTTCGTCCGCTCACGAGCGCGACGGCGCCTCCCGAGCGCCTAAGCAATTCCTGCAACGTGTCGCAAAGCGGTGGCGGAACGACGACGGCCTCTGGTCTTTCGGCAATCTCGAGAAGCGTCCCATCGACATCAAGCAAGATCGCGGTGCGACTGAGATCAACGGTGTCTGGCGGCAAAAGGTTTGCCCATCGGTGGCCAAGCTTGGTGTCAATCTGCATCGTGTTGTTTGCTCTCCGATCTAAGGATATCCCGTTGATCAAGGCTTTCTGCCACATTGAGAACCGCTGTGACTAGCAACTGTTCCGCACGAGGAGCCGCAAGCTAAAGCATGGAACTAGATGAACAAAGCGACCATGCCGGGGCGGAGGCTGTTGGCGGCGTCGTTCTCGCCGGCGGCAAATCGAGCCGGATGGATGGCACGGACAAAGCGCTCATGCGGCTTACCGGTCAACCTCTGCTCGCTCACGTCATCGCGAGACTTGCACCACAGGTTTCCGATCTGATTGTCAGCGCGAACGGTGATTTATCGCGTTTCGCCTCATTCGCGCTTCCGCGCGTAGTGGATAGCTTTGGAGAATATCCCGGCCCGCTCGCGGGGCTGCTCGCAGGCCTGGAATGGTATGCGGAGCACCGGCCCGAGATCCGGACTGTCGTCGCAGTTCCGGTTGACACGCCGTTTCTTCCCCCCGATCTCGTCGCTCGTCTGCTTGCCACGAAGATGTCAGCGCTCCGCCCCAGCATTGCGCGTTCGGAGGGCGGCATGCATCCGGTCATTGACCTTTGGCCGGTTGCGATTGCTCCTGACCTGCGGGACGCCCTTAGCCGGGGTGTGCGCAAGGTGGGCGCTTGGGCCGAACAACTATCGGCGATCGAGGTTCCATTTCCGCAAGCGGAGATCTGCGGAAAAGTGGTCGATCCGTTCTTCAATATCAACCAGCCGAAAGATCTCGCGAGGGCGGAAAAATTGCGTAGGACACGGACGTCCTAAGCCACGTGGCTTGCGACACTGCCCTTCACGCGCTGGGGATTAGTGAAGATTTCGAAGCCGTCCGTCCGCGCGATCCCGATCAACGTCATGCCGGCTGCCTCGGCCATGCGCACGGCCAGCGCTGTCGGTGCGGAGACCGCCGCTAAGACTGGAGCGCCGATCATTGCGGCCTTCTGCACCATCTCGATCGAGATGCGGCTCGTCAGGACCACGAGACCCGCGGCAACGTTAGTCTCGCCGCGAGCGAGAGCGCCCGCGAGCTTGTCGAGCGCATTGTGGCGTCCGACGTCCTCGCGCAGCGTGACAAGCCCGCGCGCAGGCTCGTAAAAGCCGGCGGCATGCACCGCGCGTGTCTCGTGATTGATCACCTGCACGGCGGAGAGTGACTCGACGGCAGCCATGATCTCTTCCGGCGCGAAGATACGGCCTTCGCCGACCTTCGGCGGCAGACGCATCGCCTCGGTGAGACTCTCGATTCCGCATAGGCCACAGCCGGTGGGCCCGGCCATCTTCCGTCGACGACCAAGGAACTCCGCTGCCTCGCGCGCCTTCAGCCAAATGCGGAGCTCGATGCCAATCTCCTCTTCGACGATGTCGATCGAGTCGATGGCTTCGATCGAAGAGATCACGCCCTCGGTCAGGCTGAAGCCGACGGCGAAGTCCTCGAGGTCTTGCGGCGTCGCCATCATCACCGCATAGGTCGCGGTGTTGAAGGTGAAGGCAATTGCCGTTTCCTCAGGGATGGCGCGCTCGCCCTCCGTCGCGCCTGAGGCGCGCCACATGGAGCGGGGAACGCGGACGAGGGGTTTGGGCAATGCTGCTCTCGCACGTCTTCGGATGGCTGAAGCTAGTCTTCTGGTCACAGGGTTACAAGCAGTGGGAGTATGCTAGGCAAAGCTTAAATCTGTCAAAATCAACGATGTTGAGGCATCCAAGGCTGTGACTTTCCGCACCCTCAGCGGCAGTGCTTTTTTGCTAGAGTCTACCCGAGGAGACAGTTCTTGCCGTCGATCCGCCACTCTACTTGTCTTGCCCTCGTCATCGCTGTGGCGTTTGGCGGTGCATCCGCGACTCGTGCCGACGATCAAGGCGAGCACAATCCTTGCACCCAGGATGCGATGATCGTGTTCGACGCGTCGGGGTCGATGGCGGGAAATGTCGATCAAGGCATTGCCACGACGATTCCGCGCATCGACGAGGTGAGGGGGGCGCTTGGGACCGTTCTCCCGGCCGTCACTCGCGCCCGGCGCGTGGGGTTGATCACTTATGGGCCCGGCCCCTACAATCAATGCAACATTCAGCTCAATCTCAAGCCGACCAAAAATGCCGCTCAGCCCATCATGCAAGTGGTGGACGCCTTATCGCCTGCTGGCAAGACACCTCTGACTGCGGCGGTCAGGAATGCCGCCGAGGTGCTCGACTATCGCAGCAAGCCAGGCGTGATCGTGGTGCTGACGGACGGAGAGGAGACTTGCGGCGGCTCGCCCTGCGATCTCGGTAAGGAATTACACGCGACGGCGGCGAATTTGACCGTCCACATCATCGGCTATCGCATGAAGGATTTCAGTTGGACCGGCGAGCAGAGCATTCTTGATGCCAAGTGCCTCGCTGAGGAGAATGGCGGTCTCTATATCAGCACGGAATCGAAGCAGGAGTTGATCGACGCGCTCGAGAAGACGCTCGGATGCCCGATGCTGTCGATGCGTGACCTGTCCGAAGCCGAGCCCTCCCTCTCTCTCCATCAATAGAGGAGATAGGGTCTCCTGATCTCGGCGAACTCGTTTTCACTTTCACCCCAGCTCTCGACGATCTCGGCGAGCGGCACCTGGCTCTCGATCTGCTTGCGGAGCTCGGGCGAGCCGGCCAGGATATCGATGGGCATTTTGTCGTGCTCATATTCATATGGCGGATCGCGCCATATGAAGCGGTCAGGCGCCAGCCCGTAGCTCTCGCGCAAGACCGCCGCGCCGGCGGCTACGGGTGCAAAATCGCCACGCGAGGTCACATGAATCTGGCAGCCCCCGCAGGGCGTCTTGGCGTGCTTCTGGAAGGTTGGCTCGAATGTGGCCTCGCGGAAATGCACGCCTTTCAGCCCGACGCGGTTGAGCTGCCTTGTGAGGGCATCGCCATCGAGCCAGGGGGCGCCGACGAGCTCGAAGGGCCGCGTGGTGCCGCGTCCCTCCGACAGCATCGTGCCCTCGAGCAGCACCGTGCCCGGATAGACGATGGCCGTGTCGAGCGTCGGCATGTTGGGCGAGGGCATGACCCAGGGAACATCAATGGCGTCCCAATACATCTCCCGCGACCATCCCTCCATCGGCACGGTCTCGAGCGCGGCACCGATCTTGAAATGGTCATTGAACAGGCGCGCGAGCTCGGCGACCGTCATGCCGTGGCGCATTGGAAGGCGGAACTGGCCGACGAAGGATTCGTAGCCGGGCTCGAGCGTTGGCCCTTCCATAGCGAGCCCGCCGATCGGGTTGGGGCGATCGCACACGATGACGGGAAGGCCTGCCCGCGCCGCGGCGCGGAGGCAATTCGCCATGGTGTAGATAAACGTATAAATGCGCGCGCCGACGTCCTGAATGTCGATGACAAGCACATCAATTAGACCGAGCATTTCAGGGGTAGGCTCACGCGTCTCGCTATACAGAGAGAAGATCGGCACGCCACGGCGGGGATCCTTGGCATGTGGCGTCTCGATCATGTTGTCTTGAAGGTCGGAGCGAAAGCCATGCTGCGGGCCGAAGATCGCGGCGAGCCTGAAGCTCGACGACGCGCCAAGCCGGTCGACAACATGGATGAACCGATGGTCGATCGAGGCGGGGTTGGCGAGCACGCCCACCTTCAGCCCATTAAGGCGTGATGAGGCGAGAAGGCGTTCCGAACCGAGCAGCATGAGCGTCAGGGACGCGCCAGGCCCAGGTCAGGGTGTGACATCGTCAAGATAAACGACCGGGGCATGAAGCTCTCTTGTCCTTGGGGAACCGCGGCTTTTTGGACGCAGGCGGGCGGGTTTGAAACTTGGGTCATGCTATGGTAGTCGGCGGCGGGGGCGACAGGAAGCCTTGCGGCTCTCCTAATAACGCGAAAGTCCGCGCCCGCAAGGTTCGGGTTTGGGCCCGCGTGGCCTTATCCCATGGTAAGTTTTCGTGAGGGAGTTCGGGTACACCGCATGAATAAAGACCGCGTACGGCCGATTGCGGCCTTGATCGACTTGGCAGCGCAGCGTGAGCACCTCGGCGACAGCGTCGAGAAGGCGATCGCGACCGTTTTGCAGCATGGCCAATATGTCTTGGGCCCTGAGGTCAACGAGATCGAGAAGAAGCTCGCCGAGTTGTGCGGCGCCAAGCACTGCATAAGCTGCGGCAACGGTACCGATGCCTTGTTGCTGGTGCTGATGGCCGAGGGTGTCGGTCCGGGCGATGCTGTCTTCGTTCCCGACTTTACCTTCGTTGCCACGGCTGAGGTGGTGGTACTTGCGGGGGCCACACCCGTCTTCGTCGATGTTCATCCCGACAGCTTCAACATGGATGTCGCGAGCCTGGAGGCAGCAATCGGCGAGGCGAAGCGGCTGGGACTGAAACCCCGCGCGATCATCCCCGTCGATCTTTACGGTCAGCCGGCCGATTACCCGGCGATCAACCGGGTTGCCGAGATCCATGATCTCATCGTGCTCGCAGATGCCGCCCAGAGCTTCGGCGCGAGCCTCAACGGCAAGAAGGTCGGCACGCTCGCCGACTACACCGCGACGAGCTTCTATCCGTCCAAGCCGCTCGGCGGTTATGGCGATGGCGGTGCGATCTTCACCGACAACGACGAGAAGGCGAAGCTCCTGATCTCGCTCCGTTGTCACGGCAAGGCGCCTGATAAGCCCGAGAGCGACTTCATCGGGCTCAATAGCCGGCTCGACACCATTCAGGCGGCGATCCTACTGCAGAAGCTTCGGCTGTTCCCGGATGAGATCGTAGCGCGCCAGAAGGTCGCCGACCGCTACGCTGACGGCCTTGGCGCCGTCTTGCAAGTGCCGACGCTGGCCAAGGGTGCGACGTCGGTTTGGGCGCAATACACCATCCAGGTGGAGCGGCGCGACGACTTCGCCAAGGCGTGCCGCGGAGCGGGAGTTCCGACGGCGATCCACTATCTCAGCCCGACCCACGCGCTCTCCTCCTATGGCGAGTTCCCCAGGGCACCCGGCCTTCGCCAGACCAGTTATCTTGCGACACGCGTGATCAGCCTGCCAATGCATGCTTATCTCGCGCCAGAGACGCAAGACATCATCATCGGTGCGGTGGAGGGTGTCGTGCGGTCGCTCACGGCAGGGGTTGCCGCCGAGTAGCGGATAGAGGCCATGTCAGACCAGATCCGCGTCGCTGTCATAGGGACCGGCTATTTCGGGCGCTTTCACGCCAACCACTACTCGCGCAACCCCCGCGCCAAGCTCGTCGCTGTCGTCGATGCCAATGAAGAGCGGGCGCGCGAGATCGCTGCCGAATTCGGCGCGGAGCCGCTGTTCGACTACCGGAGCATCATCGGCCGTGTCGATGCGGTGAGCGTGGCCGTTCCGACGACGTTGCATTACGACGTGGCGCGTCCGCTCATCGAGTCCGGCATCCATGTACTTATCGAAAAGCCGATCACCGAGACCGTCGACAACGCGCTCGCCCTCTCCAAGCTCGCCGAAGAGCGTAATGTCATCCTCCAGGTCGGACAGATCGAGCGCTTCTCGAGCTCCTATCGCGCGCTGTCGAGCCTCATCGCAGACCCACTCTATTTTGAGAGCTACCGCATCGCGCCGTGGAAGACGCGCGGCATCGAGGTCGACGTGATCCTCGATCTGATGATCCACGATATCGACATGATCATGGGTTTGGTCCCATCGCGGGTCGCCTCGGTCG
>JBLMXO010000204.1:0-4464 GCA_050257815.1 Actinomycetota bacterium | reverse complement strand
CGCGGGCTCAGGTGGCCTTTCAGTCGCGGCTGCTGCGGCACAGTTCGGCGTGCCGGTGGTGCTCATCGAGAAGGGGCGCATGGGCGGCGACTGTCTGAACTATGGCTGCGTTCCCTCCAAGGCTTTGCTCGCCGCCGGCAAGCGTGCCGAGGCGGTGCGCACCGCCTCGAATTTCGGCATCGACGTGATCGAGGCTCAGATCGACCATCGCGGCGTTCACGATCATGTTCATGGCGTCATCGCGGCGATCGCGCCGAACGATTCCATCGAGCGCATGACGGGGCTCGGCGTGCGTGTCATCCAGGCGAATGCGAGCTTCCTCGACAAGTTCACGGTGGAAGCAGGCCGCGTGCTGGTTAAGGCGCGGAGATTTGTCATTGCTACTGGCTCGATGCCCTCGATCCCGCCGATCCCCGGGCTCGACGAGGTGTCCTACTTCACCAACGAGACCATCTTCGACGTGAGCGAGCGCATCCAGCATCTCATCGTGCTTGGCGGCGGCCCCATCGGGCTCGAGCTCGGCCAGGCGCACCGCATGCTGGGCTCCCACATCACCATCTTCGACACGGCGAGCATCCTCGCCAACGAAGACCAGGAAGCCGCCCGCGTCCTGATGAAGCGGTTCGAGGACACGCAAATCGTGCTCTACCCCAACACGCGCGTCGAGCGCATCGAGCGTTCGGTGCAGGGCGTCGCCGTTCATTTCCACAAGGACGGCGAGACCATCATCATCAAGGGCACGCATCTTCTCGTCGCCACCGGGCGCAAGCCGAACGTCAAATCGCTGAACCTCGATCGCGCCGGCGTCGACTACACCGAGGATGGCATCAAGGTGAACGAGCAGCTCAAGACCTCGAACCGGCGCATCTATGCGATCGGCGATGTCATCGGCGGCCCCAAATTCACCCATCTCGCCAATTATCACGCCGGGATCGTCATCCGGAACGCGCTGTTCCGCTTGCGGCCCGATGTCAGCGCGACGGCGATCCCACGCGTCATCTATACCGATCCTGAGCTTGCCCAGATCGGGCTTACCGAGGAGGAGGCGCACAAGCGATACCGGAGGCGCTCGATCCGAATCTTTCGCTGGCCTTATTCCGACAACGACCGCGCCCAATGCGAGCGCGAGACGGAAGGATTTATCAAGGTCATCACCAAGCGCGACGGCACCATTCTCGGCTGCACCATCGTTGGCGCCAGTGCCGGCGAGCTGATCCAGATGTGGGTGGTCGCCATGGCCAAGGACATCAAGCTTGGCGATATCACTTCTTTCGTTCTGCCTTATCCGACCCTGTCCGAGCTCTCCAAGCGCGTGGCGTTCACCTATTACCAACCCACTTTGGCGAAAGGCTGGGTGCGCAGCATCATTGGCCTCTTGCGCCGCTTCGGTTAGTCGGCACTCTAGGGCGTGAGCCCACCATTCCGAAAAGGGCCGTTTTTCGCTAAGATCGTGTGGTCTATGAGCCAGGCGCTGCACGCGGGCTGAGAAATCTCGAAGAGAGTCTGAGGTGACGGAAGAAGTCTCGAGCGCGGAGGGGGAAACTCGGCGAATGCCCCGCTACGTGCCGGGCCTGTCCGCCAAGCTCCTCCTGCTCACCATCCTCTTCGTCATGCTGGCCGAGGTGCTCGTGTTCGTGCCTTCGGTCTCCAATTTCCGTCGCCAATGGCTGATGGAGCGCTTGGCAGCAGCGCAGATCGCGGCGCTTGCCGCAGAGGCGGCGCCCGGCGGCCAGCTTCCACCCATGCTCCGCGACGAGCTTCTCGAACGCGCCAAAGTGAAGGCGATCGCGGTGAAGAAGGCGGATGCGCGCGTGCTCATCATCGAGATGGACATGCCGACCGAGATTTCCGCCGCTTACGATCTCCGCGGCGCCTCGTGGATGACCCTCATCGCCGATGCGCTGATGGTCTATGTGGCGCCTGACGACCGCGTCATTCGCGTGGTCGGCCAGCCGGGTCTCAATCCCGACGAGCTCATCGACGTCGTGATGGGTGAGGCGCCGCTCAAAGAGGCGATGATCCATTACGGCCTCGACATTCTCGGCCTCTCCATTCTCATCTCGATCATCACCGCGGCGCTTGTCTATCTCTCGCTCGATGCGCTGCTGGTGAAGCCGATGACGAGGCTCACCTGGAACATCGTGCGCTTCAGCCAGAGGCCGGAGGATCCGACCAGGATCATCACGCCGTCGGCGCGACGCGACGAGATCGGCACCGCCGAGCGCGAACTCTCTTTGATGCAGAAGGAGCTGGCGGAGACTCTGTCGCAGAAGAATAGGCTCGCAGCGCTTGGCCTCGCCGTGAGCAAGATCAGCCACGACTTGCGCAACATGTTGTCGAGCGCCCAGCTCCTGTCCGACCGCCTGATCGCGGTGAAGGATCCTACGGTGCAACGCCTCGTGCCGAAGCTGATTGCTTCGCTCGACCGTGCCATCAGGCTGTGCGCCCGCACGCTTGATTTCGGCCAAGCGCAGGAAATGCCGCCGCGCCGCGTGCGCTTCGAGCTCGCCCCGCTCGTCGTCGAGGTGGGCGATGCGCTCGGCCTGCCTCGCCCCAAGCTCGTCGGCTGGACCATCGGCATCGAAGATGGGATCGAGGTCGATGCCGACCGCGACCAGCTTTTTCGCGTGCTCGCCAATCTCTGCCGCAATGCCGTGCAGGCGATTGAGAGCGAAGGGGGGAGGCCGGGCGAGATCGCGGTCTCTGGTCGGCGCGAGGGCACCGTCACCATCATCGAGGTCGCCGACACTGGCCCTGGCGTGCCCGAGCGGGCTCGCGCCAACCTGTTCAAGGCGTTCCAAAGCGTGGCGCGCAAGGACGGTACCGGGCTTGGGCTTGCCATCGCCGCCGAGCTGGTGCAGGCCCATGGCGGCCAGATCGCCCTCGTCGGGAATGATGGTGGCGCCGTCTTCCGCGTCACCATCCCCGACGTGGTGGTAGACCTCGAGCAGGCCCGCCGCCGCGCCTGATCACCGCGCCTTGGTAATGACCGCTTCGAGATACTCACTCGGGATAACCGCCGTTCCGTCCCGGGCGACGTTGAACTCCGCGATCAGGGCGAGGAGGTCCGTCTCCAGTCCCCTGCGCGCCTTGGCATCGAGCGCCGCGAACGCTTTGAGCATCGGGCCATAGTAATTGCTGAAGATCTCGACGAAATGTTCGGCCGACTTGTAGCGGAAGGCAAACGTCCGGGATTGCGCGGCGACGTTGCCTTGCGCACCGATGAGCCCCGCGAGATAGGCCTTGGTGCCCCACAGCGCCGGGGAGCGCACGCCGGGAGCCGGCGGGATGTACTTGCCGATGACCTTGAACAGCCTGCCGATAAAGCTCTCGGGCGTCCAGTTGGCAAGCCCGATCCTCCCGCCGCGACGGCAGACGCGCACGAGCTCGCTCGCGGCCCTCTCGTGGTCGGCCACGAACATGACGCCGAAGGTCGACAGCACGACGTCGAAGCTCCCGGTCTCGAACGGAAGATCCTCGGCATCGGCCTCGAGGAAGGTGACGGGAAGGCGATCAGCCCTAGCCCGCTCACGGCCGCGCTCGAGAAGCGCCGCGACATAATCGGTCGAGACGACTTCGGCGAAGCGGCGCGCCGCCGCGAGCGTGGCGTTGCCGTTGCCGGCGGCGACGTCGAGAACGCGCTCGCCTGCGCGGAGATCGACCGCTTCGCACAAGGTCTCACCGACAATCTGAACGGTGGTCCCGACGATCGAATAATCGCCCGAGCTCCAGGCAGCCTGCTGGCGGCTCTTAACCGCGGCAAGATCGGTGTTGAGAGGATTGGTTGTTTGAATGTTCATGGCATTTACCTTCGCGGAAAGCTCATCTATGAGATGGCCGCAACTTAGCGTTTGCCTCGTTCGGGTCAGCCACCATCATGGTAAGGTCCAGGGTTGAGGATGCGGCGCACACGACGTGCCCCGGGAGTGACGCGGATATCGTCGGAGGACCGATTTCGCTCAATGATCGAAACGCCGCCTTCATTTGCCGGGACGCCGGAAAACGCGCGTGGGGGCCACGACGTGCTGGCAGAGATGCTGCGCGCCTTGCGTTTGACCGGAGCGGTGTTCTTGAACGCAAGATTCACCGCCCCCTTCGGCATCATCAGTCCCAGGCGCTTTGACGAACGCACGCCCATGGCGCGCATGACGCACATCAGCATCTTTCACCTGATGGCCTCGGGCAGTGCCACAGTCCAGCTCGCGAACGGAGAGCGGAAGACGGTGTCCGCAGGCGACATCCTGCTCGTGCCGTTTGCCGATGAGCACAAATTCTGGAACGGCGATGGCGCCCCGATGGCAATCGCCGAGGACGTCATCAAGCCGAGCCCGCTCGAGGGCATGTGGTGCGTCGATCATGGCGGCGGCGGCGAAGAGACCCGCATGGTCTGCGGCTTTATCGAATCCTCGGAATTTCTAGCATCACCCGTGTTCCGCACGCTTCCGGCTCTCCTGATCGACCGCA
>JBLMXO010000203.1:0-2862 GCA_050257815.1 Actinomycetota bacterium | reverse complement strand
GGAAAAATGCGTCCCTGATGGGGGTGCGCGACCCCTTATTGACACACTCTCACCTTATGGGAGACATGAGAGGGAAGGTGTTCGCGGGGTAATCGGGTCGCTCGCCGCCAATGCAATCGCCACGGCTCAAGCTGCAGAGTCTTGTCCTTGTGCTCGCCGCGCTCGCGCCCTTAAGCGCCAGTGCCGAGGAGGATCAAACCTTGTTGCGTGCCCGCGAGGGGGCAGCAGCACTGATGCGCGGCGCCTACGACAAGGCCATCGCCTCTTACGATGAGGCGCTGACCGCTCCCGATATCGCCGATTTCATTCAGGCAAGCATCTATAGCGACCGGGGCGTCGCCAAATGGCGCCTGAAGCAGGTCAAGGAGGCGATCGACGACTTCAACAAATCGATCCAGCTCGCCCCCGATAACGCTACCGTCTACAACAACCGCGGCAACGCGCTGATGGATCTGGGGCATCCCGAGGAGGCGGTGAAGGACTTCGACCGCGCCATCACGCTTTCGCCGAACTACGGGGCGCCCCGCAACAATCGCGGCAATGCGCGCATGCAGCTTGCCCAATACGACTTGGCCTTTCAGGACTTCCGCAAGGCCGTCGAGCTGATGCCGCAAGACGCCGTCCCCTATAACGGCCGCGGCAAGGCCCATGAGGAGCTGAAGCGCTATCACGCTGCGGTGCGCGATTTCACCCGCGCCATCACCATCAACCCGAAATATGCCGCCGCCTTCGCAAACCGCGCCGACGCCTATCTCGAAATTGGCGATTTCAAGGAGGCCGCTGACGACGTGACCCAGGTCCTGACGCTCGAACCTGACGACCCTCATACGGATCTCCTTCTGCTCAGGGCCCGCGCCTATGAAGGCGACAAGAAATACAATCAAGCGGTCGATGACTTGAACAAGGTGATCGAAGCCTCGCCCAACCTCGTCGACGCCTACATCGAGCGCGGCATCATCTATACGCAGGTCCGCCGCTACGACGACGCCATCGCCGATTTTGGCAAAGCTATCGAGCTCGATGCCAATAGCGTCAAGGCTTACGCCATGCGCGCGGAGGCCGAGCTGCAAAACGAAGACAATGACGATGCGCTGAGCGACGTGAACCAGGCGCTCACCATCACTCCGAATGAGCCGCTCGCACTGCGCATCAGGGGGAATGTCTATGAGGCGCTCGAGCGCACCGATGAGGCGATTACCGATTACCGCACCGCTCTTTCGCAAGACCCGTTCCAGACCGAAAGCCGCGACGCCTTACAGCGCCTTCAGCAAGACGTGCCTGAAGAGGCCGGCCAGCCTCTGGGGCCGCCCGAAGATGGGTGGGTGATCAAGGAGCCATCACCCGACCGCTATATCGCCAGCAATCCGAAATATCCCCCGCTCAGGATAGAGCTCGAGATGTTCGGATCGGGTAGGCCTAAGATCCTGGAATGGAAGCTGTTGAAGGACGCGCTCACCGGCATCGGGCTGCTGAAATATTACGCCGGCGACGCAGGCGAGGGCGAGGACAACGACTTCGAATACGTCGCCATCGTCGATACGCGGGCCAACAAGGTGATCTCGATCGAGCCGCATAGCTGGGGACCTGCCGCCGCCCAGTGGAATTGGCAGACCGCCTCCGTCGTTGTCACCGACCCCGACGGCAATTCGAACGAGATTCAGTTGCGTAAGCCGAGACGGACGGCGCCGGCCGCGCCGAGCGATTCCTGGGGCTTTGGTGGCGAGCCGCGCGCCGCCGACAGCGGTAGCGGGGGCGGAGGCGACACAGGTGGACGCCGCACACGGCGCGGTGGTGGCGGCGGCGGCATGTTCGGCTGGCTGTTCCGTTGATGCCTCTTTGCTCGCTCCGCAAACGATGACGCGTTTCCTCGCGAGCATCCGCGATCGCGCCGAGGCAGAGGCCGCGCTCGCCGCTGGCGCTGATATCATCGACCTCAAGGATCCCGCTCGCGGCGCTCTCGGTGCCCTTGAGCCTCACGCCATCGCCTCTTGCATCACCGCAATCGGCAGCCGTGCCGAGTTAAGCGCAACGGTCGGCGATCTGCCCATGCAGCCCGAAGCGGTCCACTCCGCTGTGCTCGCGACGGCCGCGACCGGCGTTGACTATGTCAAGCTCGGGCTCTTCCCGAACGGGGATGCGCGGGCCTGCCTCGACCTGCTTGCGGCAGAGACGAAAGACGTGCGTCTCATCCTTGTCGTTTTTGCCGATGCTCTTCCCGGCTTCGACGCCGTGGAGGCCGCGGCACTGATCGGTGCGACCGGGGTGATGCTCGATACTGCCTGGAAAGACGGCCGCGCGTTGCTCGACCATTTGCCGCTCGATCGGGTTGCGGAGTTCGTGCATGCCGCCCGCCGCGAAGGCCTGCTCGGCGGCCTCGCCGGCTCCCTCCGTGCGCGCGACGTGCCGGCTTTGCTTCCACTGCAGCCCGATCTTCTCGGCTTCCGTGGCGCGCTCTGTGAGCGTGGTGCCCGCGGCGCAGCGCTTGAGAGGAGGGCCTGTGCGAGGATCCGCTCGCTGATCCCAACCGCCAGCGCTGCCGATACTCTCCTGCCTGAACTCTCGCCGTCTCTGTGCTAGGAAAGGGCGCGGCCAATCCCCGCGCCGTGACGAGGCGAGCCCAAGGATGGTGGAGTCGAAGGGCGCTAAGCTCAAACCGCAAAGTGGCGTCGCGCGCGCGCGGGCGGCACGAGTACTCGATCGTGTCTTCATCCACGACCTCGTGCTCGACGTCGAGATCGGCGTCTACACCCATGAGAAAGGCGTCACCCAGCGCGTGCGCTTCTCGGTCGATGTCGATGTGATTCAGGCAACGGTCGCGCTCGAGGACGATATCGGCCGCGCCTTCGACTACGACACGATCAT
>JBLMXO010000202.1:0-12607 GCA_050257815.1 Actinomycetota bacterium | reverse complement strand
GCCGCCTCCGCTTTGATTGCTCCAAGGCATATCGAAATCTGTCCTGATGTCTTGTGAGGGTGGCGCGAGGACCGGCCTAGGTGAGCATTAAGACGGCAAGTCTAGCCGCATCAAAATGGCGGTCCTGCGACAAGGTTCGCGAGCGTTATAGGCCAGCGATCCTTGGGGCGCAATGCAATGAGGCCGTTATGGTGAGGAGCGCTCAAGCACTACGAAACTGAAGGCATGCTCATCTTTGGGCCCCGGCTCGTGGCGCTCGCGGGACACTTCACGCCATTCGCCCCGGTCAAGAGGAGGAAACCAGGTGTCGGCATGGGGTGAGACGTGCACCTCGGTGAGATAGATGCGGGAGGCTTGCGGGAGGGTGGCGCGGAACACGTCCTCTCCGCCGATCACCATAATCTCGTCGGCACCCGTCCTTAGCGCCGACTCGCGCGCGAGGTGCAAGCCTTCCTCGAGACTGTGCGCCATCACCGCACCGCCAGCGACGAAGAGACTGTCGCGCGACAACACGACGTTGAGGCGCCCATCGAGCACGCGCGGCAGTGACTTGAAGGTGCGCCGCCCCATGATCACGGGCTTGCCCATGGTCACTTTGCGGAAGTAGCGAAGGTCGCTGGAGAGTCGCCAGGGCAGGTCCCCGCCTCTGCCGATGGCGCCGTTCTCGGCCATGGCCACGACGAGCGCAATGATGGGCTCGGCTGGCGCGCGCTTTGTTTGCGTCACACCGCGACCGCGGCGCGGATCGCCGGATGGGGGTCGTAGCCTACGAGCTTGAAGTCTTCATAGGCGAAGTCGAACAGCGAGCGCACCTCGGGATTGATCTCCATGCGCGGCAACGCACGCGGCTTGCGCTTCAACTGTTCGTCGGCCTGGTCGAGGTGGTTCAGATAAAGGTGCACATCGCCGAAAGTGTGCACGAACTCTCCCGGCTCGAGCCCCGTCACTTGCGCCATCATCAGCGTGAGCAGCGCGTAAGAAGCGATGTTGAAGGGCACGCCCAAGAACATGTCGGCGGAGCGCTGATAGAGCTGACAGGAGAGACGCCCCTTCCCCACATAGAACTGGAACAAGCAGTGGCAGGGCGGCAGAGCCATCTTGTCCAACTCTCCGACATTCCAGGCGCTGACGATATGGCGGCGCGAATCGGGATCGCGCCTCAATCCTTCGACCACTTTGGTTATCTGATCGATGTGCCGCCCGTCGGGTGTAGGCCAAGAGCGCCATTGCCGCCCATAGACCGGTCCGAGATCGCCATCCTTGTCGGCCCATTCGTCCCAAATGGTTACGCCGTGCTCGTTCAGATACCGCACATTGGTCGAGCCTTGCAGGAACCAGAGCAACTCGTGGATGATCGATTTGACATGCAGCTTCTTGGTGGTGACGAGCGGAAAGCCGTCCTCAAGGTCGAAGCGCATCTGCGCGCCGAACAGACTGAGAGCGCCGGTGCCGGTACGGTCACCCTTTTTCAGCCCCTCGTTACGAATGCGGGCGAGAAGATCGAGATATTGGCGCAATGGTGGGGTTCTCTCCGTCTGTTCTTGCCCTATGATCTGGCCTCAGCGAGGCGCCCCGGCAAGGAGGCTCAAGCCTCTTATACACAGCCGGCTCAGTGAAAACCGCAAACCACGAAAGCGAGGACAAATGCGTTTCCTTCCGATTCTACTCGCCGCAAGCCTGCTCTTCGCCCTGCCAGCCGAAGCGAGACCGCGCGTCTCGGTCAATGAGGCACGCGATATAGGCTTCCACTACGGGATCGTGATGATCAAGGACATCGATCTCGACGACGGCGTCTGGGAGGTCGTGGGGTTCGATACTTACGGTGCCAAGATCAAGATTTGGATCGATGCCTGGAGCGGCGCCATCGTGAAGATCAAGCGCAAATATTAACCCGGTCCGATGCACCGATTCGGCGCGACGTGCCCCCTTGGGGGTATCGGAACCATCAATCTTTTTTTCGCCGCGGTGGAGGCCTATATTGAGTCTGTCGGCGCGAGCCGACTATGGCGATAAACGGCCTTCGTAATAAGCCATTCGGACCCGGGGGCGGTACCCGGCGGCTCCACCATCAGTTCACCAATTTGCCGCAGCCAAAGAGACAAGGTGAACTGTTGATGGGGCCGAAATAGGATCGACGAGGGTGTAAAGGACGCGCTTTCGCTCGGCATGGTACCGCCGTTATCGGGCCAACCAAATAGTTGCCAACGACAACTATGCGGAGGCTGCTCTCGCTGCGTAGTCAGCGCGATAGCCTGAACATCAAGTCCTCTCCCCTTCGCAGGGGTTAGGCGCGGTTTCGGAGGGCACCGGGCAACAGAAGCCCTCCACTTCGACGGGGTGACTGCCTCACGTCGCAAGAGGGCAAGCGGCGAACTTCATGGCAGACGACGAAATCAGATACGACCTTCTCACGCAGGATGCACTGCGCGGCGTGGTGCGTCAGGTGCTGGCGCGGGTGCAGCGCGAGGGTCTGCCCGGCGAGCATCACCTCTACATCGCCTTCGATACCGGCGCAGACGGCGTCTCGGTGTCGAAGAGGCTGAAGGAGCAATATCCCGAGGAGATGACGATCGTCCTGCAGTACCAGTTCTGGGA
This sequence comes from Actinomycetota bacterium, assembly GCA_050257815.1. Classification (GTDB taxonomy): domain Bacteria; phylum Pseudomonadota; class Alphaproteobacteria; order Rhizobiales; family Methyloligellaceae; genus Methyloceanibacter. The sequence goes on along the minus strand of JBLMXO010000202.1, from coordinate 10,012 downwards.
TTTGCAGGTGACGAACGACCGCTTCGAGGTGAAGCTTTCCTTCTCCAACGTTCCCGAGCGGCTCGTGGTGCCGTTCAGCGCGGTTAAGGCCTTTTACGATCCCTCCGCCCAATTCGGCTTGCAATTCGGCAAGCCGGGAGCTGCCAACGACTCGGCGCGCCAGCATATGGCTGCAGCACTCCCCGACCTGGTCGGAGAGGCCGAGGAGCCGCGCGGAAATGCCGAACCTCCGCAAGAGGAAAGCGAGCAGCCAGCCGCCGAGGTGGTGATGTCACGACCTCCCGCCGAGGTTGTTCATCTCGATCGCTTCCGCAAGAAGTAGGCTTGGCGCCCCGCATTTCATCTCCGCATTGCCCAAGGATTGAGCAGACGTCTGTGGCGGTTCGCCATTGACCTTGATTTCGCGTGGCTTTTCACTTGGCATGATTTCTGACTAGAATTTCTCGCCTATCGCGCGAACCAAGGCCAAGCGGGGGAAGCGTTTGAACAAAATCGATCTGATCCAGCGCGCGTCTCAGGCTGGACATACGGCGCTTGCGCCCGTCGAAGACTATCTCACCGAGCTGCATCAGCGCGTGGCGGCGATCTCGGGCGGAAAACCCGCCGACTACATCCCCGAGCTGGGCAAGGTCGATCCAGAGCTGTTCGGCATCGCGATCGCCACCGTCGACGGCCAAATCTATGCCGTGGGCGATGCCGAAATCCCCTTCACCATCCAGTCCGTATCTAAGCCCTTCATGTATGGCTACGCGCTGCAGCATTACGGGCGGGCCGCCGTGCTCGAGCAGGTCGGCGTCGAGCCCACGGGCGAGGCGTTCAACTCGATCGTGCTCGACGAGGTCGCCAACCGCCCGTTCAACCCGATGGTCAATGCCGGCGCGATAGCCATCGCCGAGATGATGCTGGGCGAGACGCAAGACGAACGCGTTGCCAACATGCTCAAGCTGTTCTCGGACCTCGCCGGGCGAAAGCTCGACATCGATCAATCCGTGTTCAACTCCGAGCTCACCACCGGTCATCGCAATCGCGCCATCGCTTACATGATGCTCAACACGGCAATGATCAGCCGCGATCCGAACGAGGTGCTCGACCTCTATTTCCGCCAATGCTCGGTCAACGTCACCTGCCGCGACCTCGCCATCATGGCGGCGACGCTCGCCAATGACGGCAAGAACCCCCTGACAGGGAAGCCCGTGTTTGATGCCCAGTTCGTGCGCGACATGCTGACGGTGATGAACTCCTGCGGCATGTACGACTATGCGGGCGAATGGGCCTATGAGGTCGGCATGCCGGCCAAGAGCGGCGTGTCGGGCTGTATCATTGCCGTCATCCCCGGCCAGATCGGCATCTGCGTCTATTCCCCTCCCATCGACAAGCAGGGCAACAGCGTGCGCGGCATTCGCGTGTGCCAGGAAATCTCCAGCGAGTTCGAGCTGCACGCCTTCAACAACCGCACCAATGTGCGCAGCGTCATCAGGCGCGATTACCGCGCCGACCTCGTGCGCTCAAACCGCCTGCGCACGCCCGAGGAGCGCGCCATCCTTGCCAAGGAGGGCGCCAAGATCGCGGTGCTCGAGGCGCAAGGGGCGCTGTTCTTTGGCTCGACCGAGCAGCTCTTGCGCCGGCTCATGCAACTCGCCGCCGAGACGCGCTATGTGATCGTGGACTTCAAGCGCGTGCATCTTGCCGACACCTCCGCGCGCAAGCTGATCGTGCGGGTGGCGCGGTCTCTCGCGCAAAGCGAGACGGAGCTCGTCTTTGCCGGGATCGCCGAGAACGGCCCTCTCGAGAGCCTGGTCAAGGCACTCGCCGAAAGCGAGGAGGAGCGGGTGAAGCTGTTCCGCGACACCGACACGGCGCTCGAATGGTGCGAGGACAAGCTGCTCGCCGGCGCGTCGTTCGGCGTCGGGACCAAATTCAATGTCTCGGAGATCAATCTGTTCAAGGGTCTCTCCCCTGCCGAATGCCGCTTGATCGAGACGATCATTAGGCCGCTCGTGTTCGAGAAGGGCGAGGTCATCATGCGCGAGGGCGACGAGGCGAAGCTGTTTTTCGTGCTCGCGCGCGGCACGGTCAGCGTCCAGATCAAGGTGCACGGCCAGGGCGACCGCAGGAAGCGCGTGGCCTCGATCGGGCCTGGGCTCACCTTCGGCGAGATGGCGCTGCTCGACGGCGGAAAACGCTCCGCCGACATCATCGCCAACGAGCGGGTGATCTGCTACGGGCTCGGTGTGGAGGAGCTGCAAGAGCTGTCCGTCGAGCACCCGAACGTGATGATCACCATCTTGAGCAATCTCACGCGCGAGTTCTCCGAGCGTCTGCGGCACGCCAATGAGGAGATCGGCGTCCTCGATTAGACGCTAGACCGACTCGGTCTGGAGCGGCTGCGGCTTGGCGCGCGGCTCCTTCGATGGCTCGAGTGGCACGTTCATCTCGACGTATAGCCCGCTCGGCCTGAACTCGACCTTAGTCTCACCGCCGAGGTTGTGGCGGATGCCCTTGTCGATCAGTTGCATGCCGAAGCCGCTACCGCGCTTAGTGGGAGCGTGGTGGAAGGTGCCCCTCTCCTCCCAGGTAAGGAGGAGGCGGTTAGAGCGATTGGTCTTCCAGCTGATGCCGAGCTGTCCCGTGTTCTGCGACAGCGCGCCATACTTCACGGCGTTGGTGGCAAGCTCGTGCAGCGTCATGGCGAGGATCGAGGTCGAGGCCGGCGGCAAGAGGACGTCCGGGCCCTTGATCATGATCTTCGGCCCATCGGGACGCTTGTAGGGATCGAGCTCGCGCTCGACCATGGCCTTGAGGCTCGCGCCGGACCATTGCGATTCGAGCAGGAGGTCATGGGCGCGATGGAGCGCCTGAAGGCGCTCGGCAAGTGTCTGCGCCATGGCTTGTGCAGGGCGGCTCGTCGCCTGACGCAGGCTCGCCTGCACCAGAGACTGGACGATGGCGAGCGCGTTCTTGACGCGGTGGTTGAGCTCGCCGACCAGCATGGACTGGCGCTGAGCCGTGCGTCGCCTTTCGGTGACGTCGCGGAAGATGAGGACAGCGCCGGCGAGCGAGCCGTCGAAGCCCAAGATCGGCGCGCCGCTATGCTCGACGGGAATTTCCCTCTCGTCGCGGGTGACGAGGAGCGCGCCAGATTCGAGCCGTGTCACCGCGCGCTCGCGCAGGGCCTTGAGCGCCGGGTCGTCGACCGGTTTGCGGGTATTCGCATCGATGACACGGAACACCTCCCAGATCGGCCGGCCCCTCGCTTCGGCGACGCTCCAGCCCGTCATCTGCTCGGCGCTCCGGTTTAGCAGCAAAACGCTGCCGCTCGGGTCGGTGGCGATCACGCCATCGCCGATCGAGCCGAGCGTCGTGCTGAGCCACTCCCTCTGGCCGCGTAGCTCCATCAGCGCAGCGTTGCGGTCGCGGTCGGCGCGCCGCACCGCGCCGATCGTGGTCCAGGCGAACACGGCAAGCACGAGGATGCTGGCGACGGCGAAAATGGCGAGCGTGGCGGCGCTGTCGTAGTAGGTGTGAGCCTCGGCCTGGTGGGCGAACCAGCCGATCACCAGTGGCAGGACAAGGATGCCGGGCAAGAGACGCCGCAGCATCTCGCCAGCAGGCGACTGCTCGACGATGGCAGCGCCCACGCCGTATTCCGGTGAGGCCGCGATCAGGCCGAAGGCAAGAAGGAAAGCGCTCGTCGCGCCATAGATCGAGAGCGACGTGAACGGGAACGGGTAGTAGTAGGTGGCAACGCCGTAGGCATAGCCGGCCAGCACGATGAGGACTTGCGCCAGAACGACGATGGTCACCACCTGGCTGAACGCCGAGGAGGCCCACCCGCGTTTGGCGTAGAGAAGCGCGAGCCCGAATAGGATCAGAGATCCGGTGATGCCGGGCGCCATGCGTGCATGCGACACCGTCCCGTCGTCAGGCGCGATACCTGGGAAAAGCGCACGGTCCAAGCCGAGATCAAAACCGAGGAGGTCCTCGCACAAGACGAGGAGGCCGAGGATAATGAGGGCAAATCCAATCAATCTGGCAAGCGGCCTGAGCGGGCGGAAGGTGAAGCAGAAGAGAGCAACACCAGCGGCCATCGTGCCGACCGAGGCGTTCGGGGTCATGCCGGAAACACCGGGGAGAAATTCAGTCAATCCCGAGGTGAGCTGCCAGGCGCCGAGTGCCAGCGCGCCGATGGCGATCACCAAAAAGGCGGCACAGCGGGCCAAGAGCAAAGAAATGCGCTCGGCTCGCGGCGCTGGCAGTGCCAACTTCGCCGGTACTTCAGCCACTAGCCTTCTTCACCTAGGCTCACGGCACGCATAGGCCGTGAGCTTTGGTGCTCCTCGGCAGAAGGCCGCAACGCAATGGACGAGCGCGTTCTCCCACCCTTTCGAGCGATGTTATAGCCTAGCCCCCCACAATCCCGATAGACACTGGCGGCCAGAGCGCCGTAGCCGACGGCGCTTGACCAGAATGCCATCGATAAGGGAAACGTGAGCATGCCCGCCTCCCCCAAAGGTCTCAACCCCTCCTCATCAACGCGCACCGAGAGCGATTCGTTCGGTCCGATCGAGGTGCCGGCCGATCGCTATTGGGGCGCGCAAACCGAACGCTCGCGCCGGAACTTCAAAATCGGCGACGAGCCGATGCCCAAGGCCCTGATCAGGGCCATGGCCATGGTTAAGAAGGCAGCGGCGCTGACTAATCTCGACCTTGGCCTTCTCGACAAGCGCCTCGCCGAAGCCATCGCCGCAGCGGCCGAGGAGGTGATCGAAGGCAAGCTCGACGACCATTTTCCCCTGGTCGTTTGGCAGACCGGCTCCGGCACCCAGACCAACATGAATTTGAACGAGGTAATCGCCAACCGCGCGAGCGAGATGCTCGGCGGCACAATCGGCTCCAAGCGCCCGGTTCATCCCAACGATCACGTCAATCTCGGCCAATCATCCAACGATACCTTTCCGACGGCCATGCATATCGCCGCGGCCGAGGAGATCGCCTACCGGCTCAACCCGGCGCTTGCTCGCCTTTATCAAGCGTTGAAAGATAAGGCGACGGCGTTCCAGGACATCCTCAAGATCGGCCGTACCCATATGCAAGACGCCACGCCGCTTACGCTAGGGCAGGAATTCGGCGGCTATGCGGCGCAAATCGATCACGGCATCGAGCGGGTGAAAATCTCTCTGCATGGGCTTTACGAGCTGGCGCAAGGCGGAACGGCGGTGGGGACCGGGCTCAACACCCATCCCCGCTTTGCCGAGGTATTCGCGGCCAAGATTGCCGAGATGACAAGGCTTCCTTTTGTCAGCGCCGAGAACAAGTTCGAAGCGCTTGCATCGCACGACGCCTACGTGTTCGCGCATGGCGCGCTGAACACTGTCGCCATGGCCATGTTCAAGATTGCCAATGACATAAGGCTGCTCGGCTCAGGTCCGCGTTCAGGATTCGGCGAGATTCTCTTGCCCGAGAACGAGCCAGGCTCTTCGATCATGCCGGGCAAGGTCAACCCGACGCAATGCGAAGCCGTGACCATGGTCGCCGCCCAGGTCATGGGTAACCATGCGACAATCAGCTTCGCCGGCAGCCAGGGCCATCTCGAACTCAACGTGTTCAAGCCCTTGCTCGCTTACGGCATGTTGCAATCGATCAGGCTACTCGCCGATGTCGCCGACAGCTTCACCAACAATTGCGTGGTGGGCATCGAGGCCAACCGCGAGCGCATCAAGGATCACATGCAGCGCTCGCTGATGCTCGTGACCGCGCTTGCTCCTCATATCGGCTACGACAAGGCGAGCGAGATCGCCAAGGCCGCGCATAAGAGGGGCACGACGCTCCGCGAGGAAGCGGTCAGGCTTGGCCATGTCACGGCAGAGGAATTCGACCGGCTGGTCAGGCCCGAGGACATGATCTCACCGAAGTCCTAGCTGCCCAAGATGGCCCGACCCAAGAACAAGCGCTCGCTGACCATCGCACGGCATCGGACCAGCATCACGCTCGAGGACGAGTTCTGGGAGGCGCTTTCCGACATCGCCCGCGCGGAGGGAAGGTCGATCGCAAGCCTCGTCGGCGAGATCGACAAGAGGCGTGACGCGGCGGGACGAGCGGGGCCTAGCCTTTCTGCCGCGATCCGCGTCTACGTGCTGCAGTCGGTTAAGCGCCCGCGCCAAGGATTCTAGCCGCCGCCGAAAACGCCATAGCCTTTCTTCCAGTCGTCCGGTGCTGCCGGCGGACGGCGATGCCGGCGCGGTGCAACTGGCGGGGTGACCTCGCCGGCTGATGCATCCGCGGGGGCGACGTCACCATTGGTGCCGACGGTCGCGCTGTCAGTGGTGGGCAGGGGCGTTACCGCTTCGCCTTCGGGACTGGGCTGCGGTGCGGGTGCGGAGTCGGCTGGGAATCCGACCGCGGCAGCGCCCGCCTCGGCGCCCGCGTTCTGTCTCGCAACCGTCTCCTGCGCCGGCCCTGAATCGGTGGCGGCTTTGGCATCGGCTGCGGCTTTGGCGTCGGCTGCGGCTCTTGCGTCGGCAGTAGCCTTCGCTTCGGCAGCAGCGTTTGCCTCGGCAGCAGCTTGCTGCCTCGCTGCCCTTTCGGCCGCGGCCTTGGCCTCCGCGGCAGCCTTAGCCTCGGCGGCGGCCTCTGCCTCGGCGTCAGCTTTTTCTTTTGCCGCCCGTGCCGCCGCGGCTCTCGCTTCGGCCGCGGCCTTTGCCTCGACGGCCGCCCTTGCCTCCGCATCGGCTTTTTCCTTGGCCGCTCTCAATCTCGCAGCTGCCTGCTCGGCCGCCTTGGCTTCCGCATCGGCACGCTCCTTGGCCGCCTTTTCCGCGGCGGCTTGAGCTTGCGCCGCGGCTTTCGCTTCCGCGGAAGCCTTCGCCTCGGCGGTAGCTTGATCTCTGGCGGCCCTTTGCGCCGCCGCTTTGGCATCGGCCGCGGCCTTGTCCTGAGCGGCCTTCTCTGCTGCCGCCTGAGCATCCGCCGCAGCCTTCTCGCGAGCAGCCTGCTCAGCGGCTGCCTTGGCCTCCGCCGCAGCCTTCTCTTGCGCCGCCTGTTCCGCCGCAGCCTTGGCTTCTGCCTCAGCCTTTTCCTGAGCCGCTTGCTCTGCCGCAGCTTTGGCCTCGGCGTCGGCCTGCTCCTGAGCCGCCTTTTCCGCCGCAGCCTCAGCCTCCGCGTCAGCCTTTTCCTGCGCCGCCTGCTCTGCCGCAGCCTTGGCTTCCGCGTTGGTCGTGGCCGATTGATCCGTGCCATCCGCCGGTTGGTCTTTGCCGCTCACATCGAGAGTCTCGAGCCGTTCGACGTCCTGCTGCATGCGGCGCATGGTGAGCGAGTTTTCGATCGCGGCGGTATCGATCGAGGGCGCGATCTCGTTCGCTTCGGCGAGAGAGCCGGTGAAGACGAGGCTTACTGGCGGCATCGATTTATCGCCGGCGCCCGTCAGCGACATGGCCCATTCGCTATCAAGTTTGAGGCTCGCAAGCTCAAGATAGAAATTCACCTTGGTCGCGGCTCCCGGCGTCGAAAGCACAACCGGCGTCGCACGCAGCGTCCCGTTCTTGACCTCGAAGGGGATCTGAGTGGGCGCGTATTTGTAGGTCCCCGTGGTGAGCGCATCGCGCAAAGTGCGCGTCTCGGCGGCGATCTCATCCTTGTCGACCTTGTCGGTCTTCTTGGCGAAGAGAGCAACTTTGCGGAGCGGCTCTGCGCTCAAGGCCTCCAAGGTGCCCGCACCCAGCGACAAGGTCCCCTTGCCGCTCAAGCCGGCAACGAGGCCTGGTGCGCTTAGCCCTTCGCCCTGGACGTCGAAGGAGAGATCGAAGGGACCGCTCGCAAGCTCACGGCCGAGAAGCGCTTCGGTCGCATCGCCGAGCTGGCCACCCTTCACGTCAACCTTCGCCTCGAGCTCGGCGCCGGCACCACGCGGCCACAAAGCTCCCGAGCCAGCAAACGTTCCGCCAAACAGTTGGCCGCCGAGACTGGTGACGGAGAGGCCGTTCTTATCGACCTTGCCGGCAAGCGTTGCTCCGGAGATTGGGAAGGGCGTGCCGAGAGAGAGCGTCTTGGCGGCAAGCTTGATGTCGCCTTCAGCCTTCTCAAGACCGCCAAGCGAGAAGCCACGCGACGGCCAAACGGTCGAGGCCTCCCCGCTGATCGCGCCGAGCACCTCCTCGGTCGACGGCGTGCGATGCCAAGCGACCAGAAGGCCGAGCAGAGAGGGCAGCGAAACGTAGTCGGCGTTGGCCGCGACAGTAAAGTGCGTCTTGGCACCGCCGGTTTCGAAGTGAGCGCTCCCGGTGAACGGCTGGTCGGCAACCGTGCCGGCGACGGCATTGAGATCGACGCTTGCGAGCTCTTTAACAATATCGGCGCGAACCGTGAGCGGAACGCTCGCCGAAGACGGCGGCGCCTCCAAGCCGAGCAGCATCAGTGCAAGGCTCGCGTCCTGGCTGGTGAGCGAAGCTTTGCCGTTCAGGGTCGTGCCGGTCTCTTGCGCCGTGCCCTGCCCGTCGAAGGACAATTTCATCATTCCCGTCTCAAGCGACGCGTTGCCCGTCAACTTGGTCTTGGGCACGCCCTCGAGCTGGACCGTCAGCTTGCCGGGGCCGCCGCTCGCCGCGGCAAGCCGCTCGGCCGGAAGGTCGGGAAACAGGAGAACGAGCAACGCCTGTGGCCGGGGACCCGCGACACTCCCGTCGAGATCGATCGTCGCCTCGGAGAGCTTTGCCGGATCACCGACGGCGCGGGCGATGAGACTGACATCGGAGCCGCCTGCCTTACCGTCGAGATCGATGGACGCCTTAGTGCCGTCTCCCTCCTTGGCCGCTACGAGACCGACATGGATGTCGAGAGGAGCAAGCGCCGAGAGATGCTTCGACTGACTCACCTCCTCTGGCAGACCCAAGAGCTGAGAGGCAAGGCGCAAGCCGTCGGCCGTGGTGGCCTTCAACCCAAAATCGACGCCACCGGACGGGGCCTCGCTCAGACGCTCGATATGACCCTTGCCGTTCAGCGCGATCACATTGTTCGCGGCAAAATCGAGCTTTTGTAGATCGAGCGTGTCGTCGATGAGCGTGAAGCCAGTCTCGAGCTTGCCCGAAGGGACGTTGGGCAGCAGCAGCTCGCCCACACGCAGCGTCACACGCACGTCGTCGTCGCGGAGCCCGGCAAGCATGCCGCCGTCTGCGGCCTCGCCTGCACCGCCTTTTGCCGCTCCCGAGGCGAGCCACGATTGCCAGATCGGGCCCTCGCCGAGAAGCTCACGGAGATCGAGTCTGTCGCTGTCGAGGGATAGTTCGATCAGCTGCCTCTTGCCACCCTTGAGCTTCAGCGCCCCGCGGAACTTGGTATCGCTCACCACGCCCTCGGCATCGGCAAGCGTAAGCTCTCCATCACCGACGGTCGCATTCCCCTGAAGCGTGAACTTGCCCATCGAGGCTTGTGACGACACATCGCGATCGCCGGAGCCCCAGCGGCTTAGAGCGCGCAAGCCTGAGCCTTCGAGCTTGACGGGACCGGCAAAGACGGGTCCGAACGTGCCGTGATTGAGTTGGCCCGAGACCTCGACACTATTCTTGCCGGGGAGAGTCGCGCTGAGGTACTCGATCTTGACGCCGCCCGCGCCAGTCGAAAGCGCAACGTCGAGGTTGCCGACAACGTCGCCGCCAAGGCCGGCCTGATCGAGATTGACCGCAAGCTTGGCATCGCCGAATTCGGCGGCGTCCGATAGGGCCTCATCGGCGAACAGATAAAGCGCCTCGGCGGGAGAAGGGTGCTCGCCGCCATCGGAGCCCGAAGCGCCGAACAAGGCGTCGAGATCGATGAAGCGCGCTTCGATCGAGGCATCGGTCTTGAGTTGGCCGGCAAAGTCGAGAGCAAGCTGCCCCGTCATGATCTGCGGTCGGCCATTGGCGTGAATGGTGAGATCGAACGTGGGAAGCTCTGCATGTTCGAGGGTCGCCTTGAGCGGGCCCTTCAGCTCGAAGAACGAGGCGCTGGCGGCAGGCGCCGACGCCGTGGTCTCTTGCTC
>JBLMXO010000201.1:0-31605 GCA_050257815.1 Actinomycetota bacterium | reverse complement strand
TTTATTTATCCGGCGGCGCATGCTTATGCTCCCTCGACGAGCAAGCCATGCAACGACCCATGCGCGTAAGACGTGCGAAATCCGATCGGCAGTCGCAGATTCTGGCTGAGCTCAGTCGCGCGCCGAGCTTGCGCGTCGCCGACCTCGCGGCACATCTTGAGGTCTCGACTGAAACCATCCGCCGTGATCTCGACGAGCTCACCGAGCAGGGACTACTCAATCGCACCTATGGCGGAGCGGTGCGGCCGCTCAGCAGTGAGCCTTCGCTGTCGGAGCGTTACGGCCATTTCATCGCCGAGCGCGAGCGCATTGCCCGCGCCGCAATTCCGCTGATCAAAGCGGGGCGCGTCTTTATCATAGGCTCAGGCGCCACCACCACCCATGTGGCGCGCCGGATGTCGGTCGATCTTACTGATATCACCGTCATCACCCATTCCTTCGGCGTCGCCACCGTGCTGTCGCTCAATCCGACCATCAAGGTGATCATGCTGCCCGGCGACTATCTGGCCCCAGAGGGCGCGACGGCTGGCGTACAGACGGTGTCCTTTCTCAACAGCTTCTATGCAGACTTTACCCTGCTCGGCGCCAGCGGGTTGACCATCGAGGGACCGACCGACGCCCTGATCGAAAGCGGGACGGTCTATGGCGCCATGGGCAAGCGCGCGGCAAAGACCCTGGTTGTCGCCGATCATTCCAAATTCGACCGCATCTTTCCTTTCCGCTATCTCTCCTGGCGCGAGGTCGATCATCTCGTCACCGATGCCGAGCCGGAAGGGAGGCTCTCGAGCAGCCTCGATCTCAACGAGGTGGCGATCACGGTCGCCTAGGGCAGGTAGGAGATCAGCTCCTCGGTGCTCATGACGCTCGCGTAGATCATGTTCATGATCTCGATCTCGCGATCGTGCAGTTCCTCCGTTCCCGCCGCGCAGGCATCCTCCACCACGATCACGTCGAAGCTCTCGTCGGCGAGGCTACGCACGGTCGAAGAGACGCACTGATCGGTGAAGATTCCAGCGCAGACTACGTGGGTGACGCCGAGATTGGTGAGAATCAGGCGGAGATTGGTGCCGGTCAGCGCGCTGTCGGTCGTTTTCGTCACCACGATCTCGTCTGCGATCGGAGTGATCGCCTCTGGGATCTGCGACGCATACTCGTCCTTGGGCAAGAGCAGGTCGTTCCAACCGGGCTTCCGCTGGCTGAGCGAGCGGTCGCGTCCATCCTTGCGGAGACAGGCGATGCGCGCGAATAGCACGTCGAGCCCGCCGTCGCGGAAGCGGGCGATGAGCCGCTGCAAATTCGGCAAGACGACCGCGTGCATCCGCTCGTGGAACGGCGTCCAGGCGTGGTAGCGCCTTAGCGCATCGCCCTTGAGCGTGGAGGGGTCGGGCCGGTCGAGATAGGTGTTTTGCACGTCGATCACGAGCAGCGCCACCTTGCCTTTCTGAAGGATAGGATCGGCGGGTTCTGGCGCGCCGTCATAATAGAAAGAGCGATAATCCGTCTTCCAGCTCACGCGTGCCTCGTCAACAGCATGAAGGGTAGCGAACGGACCATCTCGATGAAACGCGGGAACTCAGGCGGCACCTCGGCTGCTCGCGCCCGCGAGCATCCTGCCGCCACCAATAGCCTTGCTCGCGCCGATGACAATGCCGGTCCGTCCCGTGTCGTGACTTCAACATTTTTCATCGCGCATTGACCAAACTTCTGCGCTCAGCGCCAAACATTTTTGGCGTTCTGGCCACAAAATCGGCATTGCGCGCTCGATGCTGCCTATGCCGAAAGCACCGCCAAAAGCTTGACTTCGATACTCTAAGGACTCCCCCCTGGCACAATCTAAGCATGAGGCTCGGGTACCGTGAGAGCCCGGCGAGCTTCACACATCAACAATGCAGCAGTAGAAAAATGTTGTAAACCCAACATTTGCGGTTCAGACTTCCAACACTACTTGGACGCGTTTTCGCGTTCAGCGATCGGGCGAATGGAAAGCGCTGATCCTTTGGATCAGGACAGACGGGGGGGTAAGGCAACATGACGGAACGTTCAGCCGCTGCGCTCGAGGCGCAGGAGAGTTTCGAAGTCCACAAAGAGAAGAACATCGACCTGCTCCACAGCAAGGCCGTGGGGCTCTTAGGCGTCTTGTTCCTGACGGTAACGGGCGCGGCGCCGATGTCGGCGATGCTCGGCAACGTTCCGTTCGGCGCGGGCTTCGGCAACGGGATCTACATGCCGGCCGCCTTCCTCCTCGCCACGATCGTGCTCACCATTTTCTCCGTCGGCTTTGCCGCTATGGCTCAGAAGGTGTCGAGCGTCGGCGGCTTCTACTCTTACATAAGCCTTGGGCTCGGACGCGACATGGGTATGGCGGCGGGCATGGCCTCGTTCGTTTCCTACAGCGTCTTCGAGGCATCGCTCTGCGGTCTCTTCGCCTACTTTGGCAACGCCTGGATCCAAAGCCATTTTGGCTACAATATTCCCTGGCCCTGGTTTGCGATTTTCATGATCGCGCTGATCTCGTTCCTCGCCTATCGGGACATACAGCTTTCGGCCAAAGTCCTCGGCGTTGCGCTCATTCTCGAAGTGATCATGCTGTTGATTTTCGACGTCGGCGCTATCGCGTCGAGCACGTCGAAGTTCAATGTCGAGGCTCTCAACGTCCTCCACGTCAACACGCCGGTCGCGGCGCAGAAAGTGGGTGATGTGAATATCGCTGCGGGCGCGGCCGCGGTCGGCATCTTCATGGCCTTCTGGTCCTGGGTAGGCTTCGAGATGGCCCCCAACTACGCCGAGGAATCGCGCGATCCCAAGCGCATCATTCCGCGCTCGCTCTATTACTCGGTGATCGGGCTCGGGCTTTTCTATATCTTCACCAGCTGGTGCGCGATCTCGTCCTATCCGACCGAAGGCGACATGCTCGCAAAGGCGGTGAATGACTCGGGCAATTTCTTTCTCTCGCCGGTCGGGCAGAACGTCGGCCGTTGGGCTGAAGAGCTCATGAGCCTTCTGATCCTGACGAGCTCGTTTGCCTGCGGCATGGCTTTTCACAACACGGCAGCTCGTTACGCATACTCGCTCGGTCGAGAGGGGGTGTTCCTGCGGTTCCTGGGCAAGACTCACCCCACGTTCAAGAGTCCTTACACCGCCTCCGTAACTCAGTCGGTGCTGGCGCTCGTTTGGGTTGGGCTCTTCGCCTACTTCCTGGGCACTAACGATCCAAACGCACAGGCCTACGCTGTCATCTACACCATGCTCGCCATTCTCGGCACCATGCTCCTGCTCATTCTGCAAGCGATCGTGTCGATCGCCATCATCGTGTACTTCCGTCAAAACCATCCCGGCGAAGCGGGAATCTTTCCGGGCCTGATCGCTCCATTGATCGCATTTTTCGCGCAGGTCTACCTCGTCTACCTCCTGGTCGTTAATCTGGAGACATTTGGCGGCAGTGGCAGCTTCGGCAGCAACATCCCCTACATTGCGCTCGCCACCATCATCTGGGGCTTTGTCTGGGGAGTGGTCCTGAGAGTCGCGGCGCCAGCGGTTCATGCCAAGATCGGGCGCCTCGTGTTCAACGAATGACGGCTGAAACTTCTGATGTTCGCGGCACGATCTCCGCGAAACATGTAACATTCGGGCGGGCGTTGCCGTGGCAACGCCCGCCCTGCTTCGAATAGTGCTTCTAACCGACGCGAAGTCTGGAGAAACGTCATGTTGAAGTCACTACAGGGGAAGACCGTCATCGTCACCGGTGCGAGCAAGGGGATCGGGCGCGGCATCGCCAAGCGCTTCGGGCTTGCCGGGCTCAACGTCTTGGTCGTCTCACGGCATCTCGACGAAGCGAAGAAAGTGGCGGCTGAGATCGGCGCCAATGCTTCGGCCTTTGCCGCTGACGTGAGCGAGCCCGAGCCTTGCCAGGCGATGGCCGCAGCGGCGCTCGAGCGCCATGGCAGCATCGATATTCTTTGCGCCAATGCTGGCATCTTTCCTGCCGCCAAGCTGAGCGAAATGACCGCTGCCGACTTCGATCATGTGATCGGCACCAATCTCAAGGGCACATTCCTTTCGGTCTCGGCCGTCATCCCGGCGATGAAGGCCAAGAAGAAGGGCCGCATCGTCATCACCTCCTCGATCACTGGCCCGATCACCGGCTATCCCGGCTGGTCGCACTACGGCGCGAGCAAAGCGGGTCAGCTTGGCTTCATGCGCACTGCGGCGGTCGAGCTCGCGCCCTACAACATCACCGTCAATGCGGTGATGCCGGGCAACATCTTCACCGAAGGCCTCGAGGGTCTCGGCCAGGACTACCTAACCTCGATGGCTGCCTGCATTCCGATGAAGCGGCTCGGCACGGTGGAGGACATCGCCAATGCGGCCCTCTATTTTGCCTCTGACGAGGCCGGATACGTGACGGGGCAGACCATCGTCGTCGACGGTGGCCAGGTACTGCCGGAATCCCCGGCGGCTTTGGAGCAGATGGGTTAGCACGGGCTAAGCGCGACCGCTCAGCGCTCGCTCAGCACGGCGTCGAGCGTCTCCAAAAAGAAATCGGCATTGTCGCGACTGAAGCAGAGCGGAGGCCGCACCTTCAGCACATTGCCATAGGCTCCGGCCGCTCCAATCAGCACGTCGCGCTCTTTGAGGGCGTTGATCACATAGCTCGCGGTCGTGGAATCGGGCTCGGTCGTGCTCGGCAGGCTGAACTCGATGCCGATGAAGAGACCTGCGCTCCGCACGTCACCAATGCCCGCATGCCTGCCAGCCAACTCCTGAAGTCCGCCGCGGAAATAGCCTCCTACCTCCTTGGCGTTCTCGATCAGGCCTTCGTCCTCGATGACATCGAGCACGGCGAGCCCCGCTGCCGCGGCAACCGGGTTGCCGCCGAACGTGTTGAAATAGCCGGTCGTTTCGCACAGCGACTCCAGGACCTCCGGCCGCGTGACCACCCCGCCCACCGGAAAGCCGTTACCCATGGGTTTGCCCATGGTGACGATGTCGGGCTCGACGCCATGGCGCGCGAAGCCCCACATGCCGGTGCCGGTCCTGCCGAAGCCCGGCTGCACTTCGTCGGAGATGAAGAGACCGCCAGCCGCGTGTACGGCGTCCACCGCCTGCTTTAGGAAGCCGGCAGGATCGGCATAGATACCGTCGCTCGAGAAGATGGAATCCACCAAAAGCCCGCCGAATTTGCTGCCGTTCAGTTCGAGATCGGCGATGGCCTTCTTGACGTCCTCGGCAAAACGCGCGCCGAGATCGTTGGTCGGATGGCGGTAGACATCCGGTGCCGGGACGGTGCGCACATGCGGCGGCACGCTGCGCGTCTTGAACGAAGAGGGTGACACTTCCGTCACCGCTTCGGTGTTGCCGTGATAAGCGGTCTCGGTGACGATGAAGCCCGTCCCTCCGGTGAAGCTCTTGGTCAGCCTGAGCGCAAAGTCGTTGCTCTCGCTTCCCGTGCAGGTGAAGACGATGTTGGAGAGCGAGGCAGGGAAGGTCGCAAGCAGCCGCTCGGCGTAGTCGTGGATGTTGTCGTACAGATAGCGCGTGTTGGTGTTGAGCGTCGCGGACTGATGCGCGATCGCCTCCACTACGCGCGGATGGCAATGGCCGACCGAAGCGACATTGTTATAGACGTCGAGATAGCGGCGGCCGTCGGCATCGAACATCCAGACGCCCCTGGCGCGCACCATGCGGATTGGCCTCTGGTAGACGAGAACCGAGGAGGCGCCGAACGTCGCCTCTCGGCGTGCGATCAAAGATTCGAGCTCGGCGTCCAAGCCCTCGGCATGGCGCGCATCGAAGCGGTTGAGCGCCAGGATCTGCTTGGTGTTGGCCATCGTGTTAGTGGTCAGCCGCTATTGCTTAAGAATGACTCGGCGAGATCGACGGTGCCGTGTGTATAGGGCTCGCCCATCGCTTGCGCCGTCGGCGTCTCGGCGTGCGATGCGACCCATGCCGTCAGCTGCATGCGCCGCAGCATCACGAACATCGGCAGGGCCGCTTCGTCCTCCTTCGACAGGGGCACGACCTTGCGATAACCCTCGACCCAAGCGACCATCAGGTCGCCGAGATAAGGCTCGGTCTCGAGGAAGCTGACGGCCGCAGCGAAGTCGTATGGAAACCAGCTCAAGCCGCAATCGTCGAAATCGATGACGCCAAGCCGATTGCCATCGACGAGGAGGTTCGCGGGGCGCATGTCGCAATGGACGAGACCGAAGCGGTCGGGGCTCGCGCCATAGGCGCGCGTTTGCACTTCGAGCCGGTTCGCCGTCCTCTCGAGGAGTGCACGGCCTTCTGGCGTCAGGCCGAGACCCGAGCGCCAGTCCCCCCAATAATTGTTCTTTCCGATGATGGTGTCGAAATTCCACACCTTGCGCACGAAGCTCGGCGGCCGTCGCCAATTGCGGCTGTGCAAATGCAGCCGCGCATTGATCTCGCCGAGCCGGCCGTACCACTTCACTAGGTCGCCGCTCGGATCGGGTTCCTTCCCCGACATATGCTCGAAGGCGACCACATAGCGGCGCGTATCGCCATCGGGAAAAGAGCTAAGCAGCGTGCCGTCTATTTCAGGCACCGGCCGCGGTGTCTCGACCACTCCGCTTTCCCTGAGCGCGCTGATCCAGGCAAGCTCGGAGCGGATTTCATCTGCGCTGTGGTAGTCCGGACGATGCACCCTGAACACGATGCGGTGGCCCTCCGCTTCGTCCTCGACGAGGTAGGTCGCGTTCTCGGAGATCGTCAGCAGCGAGACCGGCGCCGTCTCCGGCAATCCCCATTTAGGGAGCGTAGCCCTTAGCCCCGTCTCCAGCCGTTGCAGAAAAGCGTCTTGATAAAGCATAGGAATTGCCCGGCCCCGAGCCAGCCAGTCTTGGGAAATACCACATTGCGATGTTGGAATCCCAACATAGAGAGCGGTGGCCGGTTTGCCAAGGAAAAGCGCCGCCCAAAGCTCAGGCGGCAAAGGCGGTAGGCTTCTGTAGGTGCTCGCGGGGAATACCCCCGGTCACCCTTGGTCGTAGACGCCGTATCTTGCCTCCTGCCCAAACGATGACAGAGGCACATAGGATTCCGGCAGCTTGATCTCCCCCCTCGCAAGCCGCGCCTTCAGATAATTGAAGCTCTGTGCGGTTTGCGCAAACAGACGCTCGCCTGCGGTCGGTCCCTCCTTCGCCGGCCGCGCCTCAGTGATGAAGCGGGCGAGCGGCTGGACCTTGGTGTCGTAATCGACGGCGAAGAACAGCGGGAAGGAATAGCGCTCCTCCTTGACCGGGCGCACGCGGTGGGAGGTGGCGACGAACTCGCCGTTGGTCCAAATCTCCATCATGTCGCCAATATTGATCACGAGGGCGCCGGGAAGGGGCGGTGCATCGACCCAAGTGCCCGCGCTATTGAGCACTTCGAGCCACCCCGGCCGCGTGCGCGAGATCATCCCGCTCGACTTCAAGCAAGACCGCGACGTCTCCACCCACGAGCGATTGTTCGCTCTGCCGGAATATGCGGCTTACGAGAGCCACATCTATGCTCTCATGCGCGAGGTCACGGCCTGACTCTGTGAAAGCCTGGCGCGCTAGAAGCGCACTTCCTCGACGTCGTTGTACCATTTGACGCGCTCGCCGATCTTGGCGCGCATGCGCCAGGCAAGCGGCTTTGGCTCCGCGTCAAGACGCCGGCGAAGGGCGGTCACGCTGGCTGCGAGCCGCGCCTTCTGGTCTTGGTCGAGACCAGAGTGGCTCTCGGCAAAGCGCTCGAGCTTCTCCAGGTTCATCGTGGTGGTGCGCCACAGTCCCCAATCCTCGGCGCAGAGCTTGGCAATCCGCGCCGCATTGATCGCTTCATCGTCATCGCCGAGCCCGTGTTCGAGCAAGAGCGCAATCATGTCGACGATGTCTTTCTCCGTGATCTTGACGATCTGCGTCTTGCCGAGCAGGAGCTCGGCAAGGGGGAGGGTGGGCGCATCGGCATGAAGCCGGTCATCGAGCGGTATCGGGTGGCAAAAATCGAGCTTCTCGTAGAACACGTCGACATGAACACCATTCTCCTTGCTCGCGAAGATCGCGCGCGAGCCCTCCGACACGACGAACACCTCGCGATCCTCGACATAGCCGAGGCGATTGAGGAGCTCGTGAACACTGCGCGCCTCTTTCTTGCGCCCGGCGAGGTCGATGTCGCGATAGACGCGGCCGCTGCTGGCAAGGGAGGCGTAATTCGGGCAGCGCCTCAGGATCGCCATCGAGCCCACCAGACGCACCGTAAGCCCGGCCTCGTTGAGCGCAGCCAAAATGCGATCGGCCTCGATTTCAAGCGCACTGTGATCGACCATGTTCGGTCCTTATTGGCGGCAAACCCGCTGTCTGCCGCCGATCATAGGCAAAGCGAGGACCATATGAAATCAGCGTTCCGCCGCAGGGAAAATAGCGGGCGCGGAGTGGTCCGCGCCCGCTTGACGGTGCAATCAACATCTATTCGGTTAGCGCCTATTCCGGCGGAATCTCCTTGAAAGCGTAGTCCACGTTGATGCCGCGCGAGCGCTGGATCATCTTGGCGATGAAGTACCCGATGATGGACACCGCCAGCACGCCGAACACCACCTGATAGGCCAACACGCTAGTGAGCCCGAGCGCGCTGTAGAACATGAACATCAGCACCATGACGCCGCCCACGATGGCGCCGATCAGGCCGAAGATCGTGACCAGTGGAATGTTCCCGATCTTGTAGGCCGCGCCCGGGGAAGCCTCGTAAAGCGCCTTGGCGCGGTAAGGCATCAATGCGCCGGCAAGCGCGGTGATGACGAATACGTAGCCGCAGGCGAAGGTGACGCCGAGTGTCAGCGCCGTCCATTGACCCCACAAATTGTAGACCAGGATCACCGGGATGCTGGCGAGGAAATACGCGATGTGAGCGTTGACCGGCGTGTGCAGCTTGTCGGAGACGCGGCTCACCCATTCCGGCAACAGTCTGTCGAGCGACATGGCGACCATCACCCGCGTCATGCCGATATAGCAGTTGTTGACGATCTGGAACGCGTTGAGGATATAGCCGAGCGCGATCAGCAGGACGATGATCGGGCTGCTGGTAAGCGCCATGGCCACGATATTCGGCCAGAGAAACACGCCGTTGAACTTGCCGGCGTCCAGCCCCGCCCAATAGCCTGCTCCCGCCACATACAGGAACTGGGTTCCGATCGCGTGCTCGAACGCCGCGGCCAGGATCGCGAGCAGCACGCCGGTCGCGATCAGCGATCCCAGAATGATGACGATCTGGTTCTGGAACGAGCGGGCGCCCTTGATCTCGCCATTCTGCTCGGCGCTATAGGTCGCCCATTGCAGGGAGGTCCAAGCGATCGGTGCCACCAACAGCGTAGCGAGCAAGCTGAACGGCGGATTGAGATCGACACTCGCTCCTTTCGCCGCATCGATTGCCGTCTGGTAGAAGTTCGGCGCGCCGCCTGAGGCGACCACGAAGGCATTGAGCTTCTGCGCGAAGGTCTCGGGGCTCGCGGTGAACATCAGGTACAGCATGATGCCGAACGACAGCAGCGTCGCGTACCACATCACGTATTGGAACTTGACGTAGTTCTTGAAGCCGCTGACGAGGAGCAGCATAGCCAGGAACGCATTGGCAATGCTGACGATGATGATGCCCCACGGCGTGGTGAACCAGACGCCGATGCTGGTCAGCGTTGGATTGCCCATGGTGCCGCCGAGCCCGAGGAAGAGCGAGGCGAACCCGAGGTAAGACAAGAGCCAGCCTGAGAGTGCGACCCACTGCAGGATCCAGATGACGAAGCCGGACATCACGATGGAGAAGCCGACCCCGCCGCCGAACACCCGGCTCTGGAATACATAGTCGCCGCCTGAGCGCGGCAGCGCCGTCGAAAGCCAGACATAGGTGAGAGCGATGGGGATCTCGAAGATCATCGCGAGCAGAATGCCCCACACCAACCGGCCCCCGGGCAGCGCGCCAGGCGCCCACAAATAGGTCCAGGGGAAGATGAGCCCCATCGTCAGGATGTTGTAGATAAACGCCGAGTAGGGCGACATCACCCGCACGAGTCCCGATGACTTGCGGGTGAAGACCTCCGGCTTTGCTGCAGCCACTGCCATTTGACCCCTCCATTGCCCGATACGAGTTGCGCTCTCGGCCCCCGCGAACTCAGCCGGCCGTCAGCTGATAATTCTTCACCTCATCCTTTGCCAAAGTGAGCAGGCAGCCGCGCAGCACGCCCTCGCCATATTCGCTGCCGGGATTGACCGAGGTCGTCCGCCCGATCTTCACCACGCCCCCGGATTCGTGAATATGACCGTGCAGGCTGAGCAATGGCTGATGTGCTTCGATCGCCCGTCGCACCGCCTTGCTGCCGGCACCATGCATCACGGCCTGACCGGCCTTGACGATCTGGGTTGGCGGATCGGTGTTCCAGTCGAGCATCGGGCAGGTGTCTAGCGTCGAGTCGACCGGCGGAACATGCAGGTTGAAGATCGCGTGCTCTGTGTCGGCAACCTTGTCTGCCAGTCCCTCGATCATCGTGCCCAGGTCCGCGTCATCGACCTCGCGCGGCGTCTTCCACGGCGTGCGATTGCTGAAGCCGACGGTGATCATCGTATGATGATCGTCGATCTGCACCTCTTTGTCCTCGCAGAAGACGATAGACTGCGTGTTGGCGTCCTTGAGCAGATCGAGCACCTCCGGCTCGTCGTCATTGCCGCCCATCATGAACACTTTGATGCCGCTCCCCTTGAGCCGTGTCTCGGCAAGATCGATCCAGGACGCGAGCCGCTCGCGAGCAAGCTCATGGAATAGGCGGTCGACCGCCACGGGGTCCGCCCGCAGCGCCTGATACTCGTCCTCGTCCATGATCTTGCTGTAGAAGCCGAGTGTTCCGAGCCGGTCCTCGAAGCCCTTGAGGTCTTCTTCCCCTTCGAGGTGCTCGGTTTTGCCCATGAGATGGGCGCGATAGCCGCCGGTTTTCTCGCGGATCACGGGAATGGCGAGCTTGCCGACCACGTCGCCGCCCATGACGAGGACGTCCGCCTCGTAATGCTTCGCGGCATTGATGAATTTGCGGAAGATGCGCTGCGAGCCGTGAAAATCTGAGGCGAAGAAGAGGCGCGTCTGCTTCCCGTTAGCCTTCGAGGACTTATTCCACCGAAACAGAGACATTAAGAGCCGTCTGCCGCCCGAGTCGTTCGGGCGCTTGATCCCGACACCCGCGAAAACCCAGTCACTCTACACCCCCTGCGACCGCGATGGCAAAGCATCACGGGTAAAAGGCCCAGATTGGCATCCAGACGGCGTGAGCCGCTTATGACAGCAGTCAGCACTTAATCCGCGACATCGCGGGATCGTAGAGGGGATCGAGGAAGACCTCCGCCGGCACCCGCGTGGTGGCCACTTCGAGCTCGTAGCTCCCGGATAACACCGTGTCGCGGTCGACACCGTTTTCGGGGTCGCGCACATAGCCGTAGCCGATCGAGCGGCCGACCGTGTAGCCGTAACCGCCGCTCGCAAGCCATCCGACGCGCTTGCCGTTACGATAGAGGGTCTCCCTGCCGAGCAGCACGACCGAGGGGTCGGCGGTGAAGCCTGCGAGAAGACGCGGCAGCTTGCTTCTGGCTTGCGCCTCGAGCGTTTCGCGGCCCTGGAACGGCGTGCTCGATCTCAGTTTCACTGCCCAGCCGAGGCCGGCGACGAGCGCCGAGTGGTCCGGCCCGATGTCTGCACCCCAGGCCCGGTAGCCTTTCTCCAGACGGAGCGACTCGATCGCGCGGTAGCCGGCATTGGCGATTCCGTGCTTTTGGCCTTCTTCCATCATCGCGTCGTACACCCTCAACGCAAACTCCACTGGAATATGCAGCTCCCAGCCGAGCTCGCCCACGTAAGTCACGCGCAACGCGCGCATAGGTGCATTGGCGAGGGTAATTTGCTTTACCCTGCCGAACGGGAAGCCCGCATTCGACATGTCGTAGTCGGTCAGAGCCTGAAGCACGTCGCGCGAGCGCGGCCCCATGACCGAGAGCACGGCGTAGGCCGAAGTGACGTCGATTAGGCGGGCATCGAGACCTTCGGGAACTGAGCGCGAGATCCAATCGTAATCGTGCGTGGCAAAGCCAGTGCCGGTCACGATGTAGTATTCCGTCTCTGACAAGCGCCCGACCGTCAGGTCACACTCGATGCCGCCGCGCGCGTTCAGCATCTGCGTGTAGACGAGGTGACCGGCCGGTTTGGCCACGTCGTTCGCGCAAATCCACGACAGAGCTGCCTCTGCGTCGCGTCCCACCAGCATGAACTTGGCGAATGAGGTCTGGTCGAACACGGCGACACGCTCACGCGCTGCCTCATGCTCGCGGCCGACGGCGGCAAACCAGTTCTGCCGCTCATAGCTATAACGATCCTCTGGCGTCTCCCCGCGCGCGGTATCGGCAAACCAGTTCGGCCGCTCGAAGCCGAGCTTCTCACCGAAGCATGCACCTTGCGCCGTGAGCCTGTCGTAGAGCGGCGAGCGGCGGAGCGGGCGCCCTGACCGGTACTCCTCGAACGGCCAAGCCATGGTGTAGTGCTTGGCATAGGCCTCGAGCGTGCGGGTGCGCACCCAACTCGTGTCGAGCGTGTTCTTGCCGAAGCGGCGAATGTCGACGGGCCAAAGATCGTAGGGCGGTTCGCCCTTGGCCACCCACTCGGCGAGTGCCATGCCGGCGCCGCCACCAGAGGCAATGCCGAATGCGTTGAAGCCGGTGCCGACGAAGATACCGCGCACCTCCGGCGCCTGGCCGAGGATGAAGTTGCCGTCGGGCGTGAAGCTTTCCGGTCCATTGATGAACTCTTTGATGCCTGCCGTCTGCATGGCCGGAACACGGCCGACGGCGAGTTCGAGCAGCGGCTCGAAATGCTCGAGGTCATCCTCGAGCAGTTGAAACTCGAAGCGATCGGGAATGCCGCGCTCAGCCCACGGCATTGGATTGGGCTCGTAGCCGCCCATGACGAGGCCGCCGACCTCCTCCTTCCAATAGGTGAGACGGTCCGGGTCGCGCAGTGTCGGCAAGTTCGAGGCGACACCATTGATCGCCTCGGTGATCAGATATTGGTGCTGCACCGAGACGAGTGGGATGTTGACGCCGGCTTTCCGCCCAAGCTCGCGCGACCATTGGCCGGCGCAGATCACGAGTTTGTCGCAAGCAATGCGGCCCTTGTCCGTCACCACGGCACGGACACGGCCGCCTTCGACTTCGATCGAATTGACCTTCACCCCTTCGGCGACGGTGACGCCTCCTTGGCGCGCGCCTTTTGCCAGCGACATGGCGATGTCCGACGGCGACGCCTGTCCGTCGGTGGGGAGGAAGGCTGCGCCGACGACGTCATCGACCTGCATGAGCGGCCACAATTTTTGCGCCTCCTTGGCGTCGAGGAGATGCATCTCAAGCCCGAAGGACGTCGCGGTCGTTGCCTGCCGCTTCACCTCGGTCCAGCGCTCGGCATTGCAGGCAAGACGCAGGCCTCCGTTCCGCTTCCAGCCCGTTGCGAGACCGGTGTCCTGCTCGAGCGTGTCGTAGAGGGCGACTGAATAGCCGAGCAGTTGGGTGATGTTCGCGCTGGTGCGCAATTGTCCGACGAGCCCGGCGGCGTGCCACGTCGAGCCGCAGGTGAGTTTACCCTGCTCGAGCAGGATGACATCGGTGAGCCCCATCTTGCCGAGGTGATAGGCGACGGAGCAGCCGACAATACCGCCGCCGACGATGACGATCTTGGCTGAGGAGGGCAGTTCGCTCATGCTTCGTCCGTGGCAAGATAAGTCGCGTAGGCGGCCTCGAAGCGTCGCAGGTTCTCCGCCGTGTAGGCCGCATAGTCGAAATCGAGGTCCGAGTGGATCTCGGATACCATGCTCCACATCGTTTCGCGCAAGAGCGAGGCCGCGGTCATGGCGGCGGCGCGACGGCGCAACTCATCGTCGACCGGCTTGCCGAAATAGAGGCTCAAGGCACGCTCAGCCTGCTCCGGTGCAAGCTCGCTATTGGAGGCGAGTCCGCCGAGGTCGAACAGCGGCGAGTTGAACCCGGCATATTCCCAATCGACCAGCCATAGCCTCTTCCCATCGTCGATGAAATTAGCGGCGAGCAGGTCGTTATGTCCGAAAACCACCTCGATCGGACCGACGGCCGCTTCGAGCCGTGCCGCCCGGGCGAGGAGATCGGGGAGGACGGGCAGGTGCCGGCTATCGCCCTCGCGTAGCGTATGGCCATAGTCGCGCGCGACGTGGAACACCCAGAACATCGCGCCCGGTCCACGCAAGAACTGGGGGACGTCCCGGTGGCAGCGGCGCACCATGTCGATCAGGCGCTCGAGATTTGCCGGATTGCGCACGTCATCTGGGGTGAAGGTGCGTCCCTCGATGAAATCAAGCACGAGAATGCCGGGTTCCGCGTGCACCACGCGCGGGCTCAAGCCGGCGAGATGGGCGGCCCGGCTAGCGGCGAGTTCATTGGCCCGCACAACCCCATGCACAGGAATATCGCTGCCGACCCGCACGACGTAGCGGCGTCCGCGGTCCTCGACCATGAAGTTCTGGTTGGTGATCCCGCCCGTGAGCGGCGATGGATCGACGCGGCCGAACCAGATCTCAAGCCCAGCGACTCGAGTCGATGCCCGATCTTGCACCGAATCGAAGCTCACGCCTCCGCCTCCTGGCTAAGACCACGCCGTTAATGAAGGAGGCCAGTAGCATATCGGCGGTCGTGTCGCTATCGCGAGAGTCGCGAAGGGGCGCCCATATATAAAGAATGGGCGCCCCCGATCGCGTCGCTCAAGTGGCGAGCGATGCTAGTTGCAGGAGTTCGGCGAGTCGGGATTGACGGGATTGTAATCGCAGGGCTGCCAGTTCGGGTCGCTCGCCTTGGAAGCATAGAACGCGTCGGCCTTGGCGCGGTAGGAATCGGGCTGCTTCATGAACTCGGTCTTGCGCTCTTCGCTGCCGAAGCAATAGGTCTTGCCGAGATATTGTCCGCTGACGTCACACTTGGTCCGCATGCCCTTGCCGTTGGCAAGGCCCAATGCGTCCATGTTCTTGTATTCGCCAGAGGTGGCGAACGCCGGGCTTGCGCCAAGCATCACTACGACAAGCGCGGCGAGAACGAAGGTCTTGGTCGTCATCGTCTCCTTTAGGAATCGGGGGGCTCCTCAACCCGCCAGTGCGGTTGAGCACTAGTGGATGACGGACCAAGTACGCATCTTGCTGAGGAATTACTTGAGAAGGCTTGCTGTAAACGGTCGAAGTTTGCGCAATCTGGGCGCTTCACTGACATAATGAGCAAGTGCTCTTGGGCATTACCCAATGAGGCAACATGGCCGCTTGAGCCGAGGCTTCGCGGATGACAGGTTGATAGACCTCAAGGGCGCCGCTCATCCGCCGCGATAGCTCTTGATCTTCGAATGCGGACAGCGGCAAGAGAGGCGAATTGGTGCGGGCTACGCTCTTGATTCTGCTAGCTATTGTACTTGCCACGTCGGCACAGAGCGTGGAGGCTAGGGAGCGGCACGGTATGACGGCGAAGCAAAGGGCCGCCTACCGCAAACTGAAACGGGATTTGTGGGGGCCGGCCAAAATGCCTCCAGCACCGACCGATTTCGGACCGCATTTCGACTTCCCGCCGGCGCCGCTCAATGGCGGCCTCAACCACGATCCCTATCCTAACTAGCCACGGTGACAGGCACCGATCATCAGCATCGAGAAGGGGTTCGCGTGCCCACCACCAATCCGGGCCGTGCGGTTCGCATCGCTTCGGCGATCTGGGCCGGCTCGATCTTCTTAAGCCGCGTCATGGGGCTCATACGCGAGCAGGTCATCGGGCGCACGCTCGGTGCAAGCCGCCAAACCGACCTCTACTTCGCCAGTTTCACACTGCCCGATTTCCTCAATTACCTGCTGGCGGCCGGAGCTCTGTCGATCGTCTTCATCCCCATGTTTCTCGAATATCTCGAGCGCGGTGATGAGGAGCGCGGGTGGCGGGCATTCAGCGTTGTCGCCAATTTCGTCGCTGTGGTGGGCACAATCCTTATCGTGCTGCTGATGATCTTCGCGCGGCCGTTGACCGGCATCATCGCCCCCGGATTCACCGACCCGGTTGAGGTCGACACCCTGGTCCATCTCATACGCATTGTCTTGCCGGCTCAGTTCTTCCTCATCGTTGGTGGGCTCCTGTCGGCGGTGCTCCAGGCGCAGGATCGGCACTTCCTTCCGGCCATGGCTCCACTTGTGTACTCGGCGGCCATCATCGTCGGTGGCGTGTGGGGAGCTCAATACGCCGGGATGGGGGCCGAAGGCTTTGCTTGGGGCGTGCTGATCGGTTCGATTCTCGGTCCATTCGGACTGCCTCTCTATGGCTGCCTCAGAACGCGGCTTCGCTGGTCACCGCTGCTGTCCTTTCGCAACCGCGATCTCAAGCGCTATCTCTGGCTGTCTCTTCCCATCATGGTCGGGTTCTCGATCGTGATTGTCGACGAGTGGATCATTAAGAACCAAGCATCGTACCTCGCCGCGGGCGACCTCTCGTTTCTGCAATACGGAAGAACTCTGATGAAAGTGCCGATCGGAGTGTTCGGCATGGCGATCGGAGTCGGTGCCTATCCCAGCGTCAGCCGCATGATCGCGGCGAAATCGATTCCGCAAGCCTACGGTGTGCTCGCGCACGCGATCCGTCTCATGCTATTCGGGACGTTCGCCGCGCAAATCTGTCTCACCTTGGCCGGGTTCGAGCTGAGCTATTTGATATGGGGCCTCCATGCTAGCCGCTTCACCGTCGCCGACGCACACGCTACCGGCACCATTCTCATGTTTCTTTGCATCGGCCTTGCCGGTTGGGCAGCGCAAACCGTCATCAGTCGTGGCTTCTATGCCTTGGGCAGCACCTGGCTTCCCACCGTGGTCGGGACCGCCGTCACGATCGTGCTCCTTCCTCTTTACGTGGTGCTCCGTCAGCATTTTGCTGCCGTCGGGCTAGCCGTCGCGAGCTCGGCGTCAATCCTCGTCTATGTGCTGCTGCTCGGTTGGCTTCAGCGCCGCCGCTTTGAACGCGAGGCTCTTGCGAAGGGCGCCACTCTCGATCACGTGCCCGGCATGCTCGGTACGGCCATGCGCCTGGCCTTGGCAACGGCTGTCGCCATTGCCATAGGGTTGTTGTTGCGACCTATGTTTCTCCAGTTAATCCCGAGCAACGACTTCTTATCGCTTCTTGCCCGAGCCTCGGCGTTATGCGCGATCGGGCTTGGGATCTACCTTCTCCTCGCTACGATCTTTGGTGTCAAGGAGGTCGGCGAGCTTGAACGCATAGCGCTGCTTATTCGGCGCCGCTTCAGAGCCTATACCCACGCCTCGTGAGACTCGGCGATCGAGTGACTTGGCGCGGTCGTGTGCGACATCACTCAGTCTTCGGCGCGCGATGGATCCAGCTCCTTGTTGAACCAGGCGAGCGCCTCGACTTGATCGGCAAAGCCGACGATCTTGCTGCGGTCGTGAGGGGCGACCACGGGAATGCGTTCGGCGCCCGTGGTGTCGAAGATGCGGAGCGCCGTCTCCAGACTGTCGTCGGCGCGCACGGCGATTTCCCGCTCAGCCTCCGGCAAATGGTCGTCTGCACTCGCGGCGAGGGGATGCATGAACTCGGCGACCTTGACTGATTTGATGAGATCGCGACGTGGACCCTCATTCAGCACGATGCCGCGAATTTCGAGCTGAGCCTCGTAGAAGGAGCGGCCGAGGATCGCGTTCGAGAGGCCGTTGGCGATGGCCACGGTCAGCAGCAAGGCGAGGCTCAAGGCGAAGCCGCCGGTCAGCTCGAACACCATGATCGTGGTCGAGATCGGCGCCCCCAGCACCGCCGCGGCGACTGCGCCCATGCCAAGGATGGCGTAGAGGCCTTGGCTCGAGGCGAATTGAGGGAACACGCTGATGGCGATCAGGCCGAAGGTGCTGCCGGCCATGGCGCCGAGATAGAGGGCGGGCGAGAACACGCCGCCGCCGAAACGCGAGCCGAGCGCGATCGCCGTTGCCGCGGTCTTGGCGACCAAGAGCGCAAGCATGAGGACGATCGGTAGCTGGCTCTTGAGCGCCGCGTCGGTCGTCCCGTAGCCGACGCCAAGCACCTCGGGAAACCAGATGGCGATGGCCCCGATCAGCAGACCCCCGCCGACGGGTCGCGCGACGAGCGGCATGGCGACGTTGCGCGCGAGCCAGTCGGTCCCGAGCACGGCGAGCTGGAAGATCACCGCGACGGCCGCAGCAGCGATGCCGAGCAGCACGAAGGCGGGAACCTCGAGATAGGAGGTGATTTGGTAAGGCGGCACGATGAAGGCGGCGACGTTGCCGAACCAAGCCTGAGAGACGATGGTCGCGGTCACCGAGGCAAGCACCAGCGGCATGAAGCTCGTGACGGCGAATTGGCCGAGGATCACCTCTTGCGCGAACAACACGCCGGCAATTGGAGCGTTGAACGAGGCGGCGACGGCGCCAGCGACGCCCGAGGCGAGCAGCGTGCGGCGAGCGGAGTTCGGCAGTTTGAAGCTGTCGCAAGCAGAGCACGCGATGCTCGCGCCGAGGTGAACGATAGGACCCTCGCGTCCAGCGCTCGCGCCGCAGCCGAGCGAGAGCGCGCTCGCCACCGAGTTGAGCACGCCTTGTTTGAGCGTCAACCCGCGTCCGGACGTGAACCGCGCCTCCATGACATCGGGCACCGCCGCCGTGCGCTTTGGCCTGAGGAGATATTGCAACATGAGGCCAACGAGAAGGCCGCCAGCCGCGGGGGCAAGCAGGATCACCCACCAGGCTTGTGCGCGCGCAGCAGCGGTGACGTTCTCGGACGTGGTGTGGAGCCAAGGCAATTGGAAAACGCCAATGGCAAGCCGGAAGAGGATGGCGGCACCCCCGGTCGCGAGCCCGATCAAGGGCGTCAGCAGCCAGACCACGAGCTGCCGCCCCTCATGGAAGAGTCTGAGATTGGGCAGCGTCCAGCGCTCGATAGTCTTCAAAAATTTTGCGCCGTGCTTCATCTCATCAATGCGATATGAGACCCTATTTGTCGTAAGCTCTTGCTCAACAGAAGGAAAGGGAGAGAGAGCCCGCCCATGTCCGCCGCAATCATCAGCTTGATCATTGAAATTATTGCCGGCGTTGCCGCGGGCAACGCGGTGGGCGCTGCGTTCGAGAAGGTCAATCTCGGTCCGGCAGTGACGACCCTCGCCGGAGCTTTCGGCGGCTTTGTCCTCGGCCAGATCTTCAGCCTGCTCATGCCGGACACGGCAGGGATCACCGGCGGTCTCGGCGCCGTCGCCATCATCGGCCATCTGCTGACCGGTGGCGTGGGCGGCGCCATAGCCACGGTCATTGCTGGCCTCACGATGAAGCCCGTGCAGGAGTGACGGACCGCATCGTCTCGATCCGAACACGGGGGTTGAAGATCGCGCATTCAGCTAGTGGCCTTCGGCTTCGATAACGGCCTCGGCGCCCACCACCACGTCGAGGAGCTCGGTCGTGATTGTCTCCTGACGCAGGCTGCGCTCCTTGCGGCGGAGCTCGTCGCGCTTGTCTGAGATATTCTTGTTGGCGGCGGTGAGAACGCCAAGCCTGATCTCGTTCTCCCCGGCCAGCGACTCGATAAGGGCACGGTTGATCTCGGCGAGCAGATATTCGCCGGCAAGCTCGGCGAGAAGCTCGCGAGGCTTAAGCTGAG
The DNA here is from genome assembly GCA_050257815.1 of Actinomycetota bacterium. Taxonomy (GTDB): domain Bacteria; phylum Pseudomonadota; class Alphaproteobacteria; order Rhizobiales; family Methyloligellaceae; genus Methyloceanibacter. The sequence continues at coordinate 11,902 of JBLMXO010000201.1, read as the reverse complement.
AGAGCGGAGGGGGAGAAGATCTCGTTCCCGGAGCCGGGAGCTTCACGGGCAGAACTTGGCGCGACCGCGCACCAACACCAGCCTTGCTCGTGCCGCGTTGTGCGGTGATGAGACGGACGTGGCTGGCAGCACCGATGCGCTCGGCGATCTTGCGCGCGAGGAGGGGGACGCCTGCCACATGCGTGGTCATGGGAAGCGGGGCCGCGACCGAGAGTTCGCGTTCCGCTGCCGCGACCTGCAGGCGTCGCCCCACCACGATGAGCCGGCTCGTCCTCGGAATTTCGCTAGCGGCCAGCAGCTCGGCATTAAGGTCGCCAACGAAGCCATGCTCGCTGCCAATGATGCAGATTGTTTCCGTCTCGCCGCTGTCGTCCTCGGGGGCAGGCTCTGCAGTCGCGTCGAGCATCGCCGCCACGTCGGAGATGCCGCTCTCAATGAGGAGCGCATAGCGGCTGACCGCGGGCAGCGCCTTGCGGCTCTCCTGCAGTGCAGCCGCCGCGAGCGCGCGCATCGCGACGATGATGTCGCCAAGCTCGGTTAAAGTCGTGAGTCTGGCCCTAAGCCGGGCGAGCTGCTCCATCGCGGTGATCTTGCTCCGGTTGAGGCTGGGTCAGTGAGGAGACCAGCTGATTGACGTGGGCAAGCAGCGCGGCCCGGTCCGTTTCGTTCATCTCGCCCGTCTGGTTGATGCGATCGGCGACTGTAGGGAGGTTCTTGGCGAGCGATGCGGCAAGCTTCCCTTGCAGCGTGGCAACGGCATCGAGCGGCAGAGGATCGAGCAGGGTTTCTTCGACTGCGAGCATAAGCGCCGCCTGCTCCGCCAAGCTGAGCGGAGCGCTCTCCGGCTGCGACAGCACGGCCCTGACCCTGCGCCCATGCTCGATGGTCCGGCGCGTGCGCTCATCGACGATCGCACCAAAACGCATGAACACTTCGAGCTCGAGGAACTGGGCGTAAGCGAGCCGGAGATTCCGCGCCAAGTCCTTGAGCACGGGAGGTTGCGCTTTAGCGCCCACGCGCGACACGCTCAGGCCCACATTCACCGCGGGCTTCTGGCCTTCATAGAACAGCTTTGGCTCGAGATAGATCTGTCCGTCGGTGATCGAGATGAGATTGGTCGGGATATAGGCGCTGAGATTGCCTGCTTGCGTCTCCGCGATCGGCAACGCCGTGAGCGAGCCGCCGCCCTTCTCCGGCGAGAGCTTCGCCGCGCGCTCGAGCAGGCGCGAGTGGATATAGAAGACGTCGCCGGGGTAGGCCTCGCGCCCAGGTGGCCTCCGCAGCAACAGCGAGAGCTCGCGGTAGACGGCGGCATGCTTGGTGAGGTCGTCGATCACAAGGAGTGCGTGCTGCCCCCGGTCGCGGAAATACTCTGCCATCGCGCAAGCCGCGTAAGGTGTGAGCCATTGCAAGCCAGGCGGCGCGTCTGCCTCGCCCACTACGAAGATGCAGCGGTCAGGCGCGCCGAGCCGGCGCACCGTCTCGATCACCCGCGCCACGGTCGAATCCTTCTGCCCGATCGCGGCATAGATCGCGATCACGTCACTGCTGCGCTGGTTGAGCATGGTGTCGACGCCGATCGCCGTCTTGCCCGTCTTGCGGTCGCCGATGACAAGCTGCCTCTGACCGCGGCCAAGAGGAATCATGGCATCGATGACTGTGAGCCCGCTGGCGAGAGGTTCGCTGACGAAATCACGCTCGACGATCGTGGGCGCCGCCTGCTCGACTGGATCGAAGCGCGTGGCCTTGACCGGGTCGCCGCCATCGAGCGGCCGCCCGAGCGGGTCGACGACGCGGCCGAGCAAGCCCTCGCCCACGGGAACGCGCACCACCTCGCGCGTATCGACCGCTTTCATCCCTGCGGTGACGGCAGCGCCTGACGACAATAGGACGCAATTGGCAATGTTCTTGTTAAGCGAGAGCACCAGTGCAATGCCCCCCTCGCCGATGCGGATGAGTCCGCCCAGCTTGAGCCCCGGCAGTCCCGATATGGTCGCGATGTCGTCGCCGCAATGTTCGACGATGCCGACGCGCTCGAACTCCCCCGCCACGTCGAGCGTGTCGAGCTCTGAGCGCGCCGAGGCGAGCCATTTGGCATATTCAGTCAACCTTCACACTCTCGGCTCTAGCGAGCATATCGGCCGCCTTCTTAAGCTGATCGGACCAGGCGAAGCGCACCGTGGCGTGTGGAAAGCGAAGCTCGGCTCCGCCAAGCAAGTCGGGCGCGGTGGTGAATTTCGGCGCGGCTTTAAGATGGAGCCGCTCGCGCAGCGTCTTGGTCCAGATGTCGCGCTCGTCCTTGGTGAGCGGCATTGCGGTCGCCACTTCGACTGCGCTCCCTTTGCCGGCGAGATCGGCGTCGATGCGCGCGCGATCCTCCTGACCGAGCGCGCCGACCTCATCGAGAACATGCGAGAGAAAGACGTTGTTTAGATCGCGGCTGGCCGTCTTGCGCAGAATTGTCTCGGCGATCTTGACGGCCGTGTCGATGATGTCCTGCTTGAGGCTGGCGAGAGCCGCGTCATGGCTGCTTGCGGCGGCCGCGTTGGCGGCAGCCAGGATATCGTTAGCCTGCTTCCTTGCTTGCGCGACGATGGCCTTCGCGTCCGCTTCGGCCGATTGCTGGGCAGCCTCGATTGCGGCCTCGCGCGTCTTGTCGAGCTCGGCGGACTTCGCCTCGAACGCAGCTTTGGCGGTGGCTGCTTCCTTCTCTGTGGCTTCGGCCTTGAGCAGCGCCTGCTCGGCGAGCGCGCGACGCTTCTCGATCACCGCTCGCACCGGCTTATAGAGGAAGTGCTGGAGTAGCCAGACGAGGAGAAGGAAATTCACCGTCTGGAGGAAGAGTGTCCACCAGTCGATCGTCATCTCAGTGCGTGTAGGGGTTGGCGTAGAGCAGGAGCAACGCGACCACGAGGCAATAGATGGCCATGGTCTCGATCATGGCGAGACCCACGAACAGTGTCCGCGAGATGGTGCCTGAGGCCTCCGGCTGGCGGGCGATCGCCTCCATCGCCGCGGCGATCGCGCGGCCTTCGGCGAAGGCAGGCCCGATCGCGCCCACGGATACGGCGATCGCCGCGCCGATGATGCTCAGCATTTCAACCGTCATGACCGCTCCTAACCTGCCTCGGTGGCGCTAATCGCCCCGCCAACATACACCGTAGCTAAAACCGTAAAGATAAATGCTTGTATGATCCCGATCAGAATCCCGAGCAGCATGAAGGGAACCGGCACGAACAGCCCGGCGAGGAACAGGATGATGGCGATGATGAACTCGTGGCTCATCATGTTACCGAACAGACGCACCATCATCGAGAACGAGCGGGTGATCTGCGACAGGAGATTGAGCGGTAAGAGCAGGGGGTTCGGCTCGAGATAGCGCTTGGCGTAGCCTTTGAGCCCTTGCTCCTTGAGCCCATAGAACTGGACCGAGAAGAAGACGATGAGCGCCAGCGCCGCTGGGGTCTCGATATGGGCCGTCGGCGCCACCACGCCGGGCAGCACGCCCGACAGGTTGGCGAACACGAGATATATAAAGAGTGTGCCGAGCAACGGCAGATAAGGCCAGGGATCTGCGCGCAGGACCGCCTTGATCTGGTCGGCGATGGCCTCGACGGTGACCTCCACCGTCGACTGCAGCCATCCGCCCTGCGCTTCGGCCTTGCGCATGCCAAGCCATGACACCAAGACGAGAACAGCCATGATGACCCATGTCGTCACCACCTCGGCGGTGATGGGCACGGGACCTAGGTGAAATAGAACCTCGGTCTGAAGCGGATGGAGCTGGAGTTTCATGGCGCCGTGAGTGGCTTGAGCAGCGCGAGCACGCCGGTGAAGCCGGCCAACGCGGCGAGCAAGGGAACTGCACCATACTGCGCGATCAACCAAAACATAACCACGGCGGCAGCGAGACGTAGAACATGCGTCACGATGGCATAGCGGGCCGGAACGCCGCGGGTATATTGGCCGATCTCGACGAAGAGCAGCCAGTAATAGCCGCCGCCGAGCACGGTGCCGAGCAGGAGGAAGGCAATGATGTGAAGCGTTGCGTTCATCATCGCTCGCTCTCGATCCGTTGCCAGGCGAGGTAAAAGCCGATCACCGCGCCGAGAAAGATCAGGCTTCCCGTCCAGAACACATTTTGCCCTGAGAGGGTATCGAGCCAGCGCCCTATGAGCGCGCCGAGAAGCGTGGGCGTCACGATCAGCCAGCCGAGAGCGCCGATCATCGACAGATTCTGCCACAGCGGCCGCTCACCCTCACGTTCCCAACGCGCGCGGCGCTCGGCTCGCTGCCCGACCGATCGATAAAGCCCGTTCTGCTCGTCGTTGTCCTCAGTCCCATTGGCCATCAGCAGCCTCTGTCTCTTCGCTTGGACCTGGGAATGCGCCGCTCGCGCGGGGCAGGAAGAAGCCGCGTCCGCTCCGCAAATAGCGATCGAGCTGGCGGATCAGCCCCAATTGCAGGCGCGTTGCGGCGACACGCGTGCGCGCTTCGGCTTCGGCCTCGTCGCGAAGCTGATCGAGAACGGCTTTGCTGAGCCGATCCAAGGTCGGCCCGGAAATGGCCTGACGGGTGGCGATCTGTACGAAGTTTCCGCCCTCGATGCGGAAGATACCGCCGCGCGCGGCGATATGTCCCTTCTCGCCCGACTCGGTCGCCCACTCGACGACTGTTATGGCGAGTGCGGTGATGAAGTCCGTGTGATGCGGCCAGACGACGAACGAGCCGGTCCTGTCGTCGGCGCGCACCGAAACGATGCCGTCGAGATCGGCCTCGACCGACAAGGGCGTGACGATCTGTAGCCTCATGCCGCCTTTCCCTTCGCCGATTGCTCCTTGCGGCGCGCCTCGTCGAGCGTGCCTATCATATAAAGTGAGCTTTCATCCCACGAGTCGGTCTCGCCGCCGAGAATCGCCTCGCAGCCTGTGAGCGTATCTTCGATCGCGACCGAGACGCCCGCTTCGCCGGTGAACTGGGCGGTGACGGCGAAGGGCTGGGTGAGGAAGCGCACCAGCCGCCTCGCCCTCAGCACCGCGAGCCGGTCCTCGCTGCTGAGCTCACCCATGCCGAGCAGCGAGATGATCTCCTGCAGCTCGCGGTAATGCTCGATCAGGCGCCGCACCTCCTCGGCAACGCGGTGGTGTCGCTCGCCGACGATCTTTGCGTCGAGCATGACCGAGGTGGAGTCGAGCGGGTCGATGGCGGGGTAGAGGCCCTGGCTTGCCATGTCGCGGCTGAGCACGATCGAGGCATCGAGATGGGTGAAGACATTGGCGACGGCGGGGTCGGTGAAATCGTCGGCGGGCACATAGACCGCCTGGATCGAGGTCACTGCGGCGCCGCGCACCGAGGTGATGCGTTCCTCGAGATCGGCGATCTCAGTCGCAAGCGTCGGCTGATAGCCCACTTGCGACGGCAAGCGGCCGAGCAGGCCTGAGACCTCGCCGCCCGCCTGCAGGAAGCGGAATACGTTATCGATCAGGAACAGCACGTCCTTCTGCATCACGTCGCGGAAATATTCGGCGATTGTGAGCGCGGTCAAGCCGACGCGCCAGCGCGTGCCCGGCGGCTCGTTCATCTGCCCGAACACGAGCGCGGTGCGGTTGATCACGCCGCTCCGCTTGAGCTCCTTCCACAGTTCATGCCCCTCGCGCGAGCGCTCGCCGATACCGGCGAAGATCGAAAGCCCGGAATATTTCTCGCCGGTGGTGTGGATGAGCTCCATGATGAGCACGGTCTTGCCCACGCCCGCGCCGCCGAACATCGCGGCCTTGCCGCCGCGGGCCAGCGGCGCCAAGAGATCGATAACCTTGATCCCGGTCAGTAAGATCTCGGGCGCCCCAGTCTGCTCGTCTAGGGGCGGCGGTGAGCGATGAATCGACAGGTGCGGCGTGTCGGCGGCAAAGGCTGGGCCACCGTCGATCGCCTCGCCGGTGACGTTGACCATGCGGCCAAGCAAGGTCTCGCCGACTGGAACGGCGATCGGCTTGCCGGTGTCAATGACGGCCGTCCCGCAGGACAGGCCCGAGGTGTCGCCCATGGCGACACAGCGCACCGTGCTGGTATCGAGATGCTGCTGCACCTCGAGCACGATGCGTCGGCCCTCGACGCTATCGATTTCCAGCGCCTGGTTGAGGGAGGGGAGCGGCGCTCCGGTAATTTCCACATCGACGATCGAGCCGACCACGCCGATGATCGTACCGGCTGCAGCCGAAGTGAGTGGCTCCTCGCGTTTGGCCTCCATCTGCGAAATCCTGCGTTTTGGGGCCTGCACTTTCAACGCGTCATCTTATACCTCTGAGCCTATTCATGCTTAGCGTGCCTTACTTGGATCATTGTTGCCAAAGCTTTTATCCGGTTGATCGAATGTCGCCGGTGCATCTCGCGAGCCCAAAGCGGGCGGAGATGGATGCGGAGTTGAACCCCTTCTTTGCCTCAGTTAGCCTAAGTGAGTTGCTCGCCGAAACTGGACGGCAGTGTTGGTTTTTCCCAGCGACCAGACATTTCGCCAAGGACCGCCGCGGCCGTCCGCCGTGAGGCGTCCGGGCCTGCTCGCGCTCGCTCCCGGCGAAGAGCGTTATACCGTGGCGGGCGGCGGCGCGATCGCCGTTCCGATCATGGCTGGCGATCTTGTTCGCGTCATTGACCTCGAAGGCATGCAGCCTTGCGAGCTGGTCGTCACCGACGCAGGCGGCACTATCGACCCCGCCATCCTTGGCGCGCGAGGCAGCGGCGACGCACGCGGGCTGAAGCAGATTCTGAGTGGAGACGATGAGAGCGCGCGCATCGTGCGCTTAGGGCTCGAGCGGCGCGGCATCGATCTCGCGCACGCCCGCGCCATCACTCTGTTCGGCGCCGATTCACATGCCGGAGACCAAGCCGAGTTCACCGCCTCGCGCGATGGATTTATCATTGTGGCGGCGCCAGGCGCCGTCATGGATATGGACTCGCAAGAGACGGCGACCCCGATCCGCGTCCACATTCAGCGGAGCCGCATACGCCCCGCGAATGAGGCACTATTGCCCGAGCCGCTCGCTGATCCCCTCCAAGATGTCCGTGTCAACCGCGCAACCGCCGAGGCCTATGTCGTGAGAGCTGGCGAATATATCCAGATCATCGATGTTGCCGGGCGCCAATGCACCGACTTCCAATGCTTCGCGGCGCGCTCGCTCGACAAGGGATTGGAGCATCCGGTCGATGTCACCACGACGCGCAGCCTCGCAGGCCAGAGCTACCCGCGCCCGGGACTTTTCTCCAAGATGTTCGACCAGAACATGCGGCCGCTGGTCGAGGTGGTGCGCGACACGGTCGGCCGCCACGACGCCTTCGGCCTGGCTTGTTATGCGCGCTATTACGCCGATCAGGGTTACCCCGGTCACGTCAACTGCACCGACAATTTCAACACCGCGCTCGCGCCATACGGCATCGATCCCCGCGCCGGCTGGATGGCGCTAAACTTCTTCTACAACACCGGCATCGACGCCAATAACGTCCTCTATTTCGACGAGCCGTGGTCGCGCCCCGGCGACTACGTGATGCTGCGCGCGCTCACTGATATTGTGTGCGTGTCCTCGGCCTGCCCCGACGACATCGATCCGGCCAATGGCTGGGACCCGACCGACATCCATGTGCGCACCTATTCCGACAAGCAGAGCTTCTCCAGAGCAGTGGCTTATAGAATGACGCCAGATGCGGAGCCAAAGATGACGCGAGAGACCGCGTTCCAGCCGCGCTTCGCGGCGCATACGCGCAACTTCACCGAATATCGCGGCTACTGGCTGCCGGTTTCGTTCAACAATGACGGCCCGGTCGCCGAATATTGGGCCTGCCGCGAGAAGGCGGCGATCATGGACCTGTCGCCGTTGCGCAAATTCGAGGTGACTGGCCCCGACGCCGAGGCGCTGCTGCAATACACGCTCACCCGCAACGTGCGGAAGCTCGCCTCCGGCCAGGTGGTCTACACCGCCATGTGCTACGAGCATGGCGGCATGATTGACGACGGCACCCTATTCCGCCTCGGCGATCAGAATTTCCGCTGGATCGGCGGGGACGACTATAGCGGCATCTGGCTGCGCGAGCAGGCCGAGAAGCTCGGGCTGAAAGCCTGGGTGCGGTCCTCGACCGATCAGATGCACAACATCGCCGTGCAGGGACCTGAGAGCCGCGACATTCTCCGTCAGGTCATTTGGACTCCGCCCGCACGCCCCGCACTGGACGAGCTTGGCTGGTTCCGCTTCACCGTCGGCCGCATCGGCGGCTTCGAGGGGCCAACGGTGGTGGTCTCGCGCACCGGCTATACCGGCGAGCTCGGTTACGAGATCTTCTGCCACCCCAAGGATGCGCTCGGCGTGTTCGATGCCGTGTGGAAGGCGGGCGAGCCGCATGGATTGATGCCGCTCGGTTTGCAGGCGCTCGACATGCTGCGCATCGAGGCAGGGCTCGCCTTCGCCGGCTATGAATTCTGCGATCAGACCGATCCGTTCGAGGCCGGCATCGGCTTCACCGTGGCGCTGTCTAAGAACGAAGATTTCATCGGCCGCGATGCGCTCATTCGGCGGAAAGAGCATCCGCAGAAAAAGCTGGTCGGGCTCGAAATGGAAGGCGACGAGACGGTTGGTCACGGCGACTGCGTGCATATCGGCCGCGCGCAGATCGGCGTGATCACCAGCGCCACGCGCTCGCCCATCTTGAAAAAGACCGTCGCGCTCGCCCGCGTCGATGTCGCTTACGATAAGCTCGGAACAGAGGTCGAGGTTGGCAAGCTTGACGGTCACCAGAAGCGTCTGCCCGCGCGCATCGTCCGCTTCCCGCATTACGATCCGGAGAAGACGCGGGTGCGCGCCTAAGGTCACGGCAGGGAGGCCCGCGCTCGCAAAAAATAAAGCCGCCGAGGGGCGGCCTTGAGTTGCGTCGCTTGCGCTTCTTCTATTCGGCGGCGGCCTTGCCCTTGACCGCCAGGAACGTCTTCATCGAATCGTCCATCGCTTCGATCCACTGTGTGTGATGCACCGGCGCCATGGTTCCCGTGCAGGGCGACTTGAAGGCCTTGTTGCGGTAGCCGAGGATCGAGTCGACCTTGTCGTGCTCCCACTCCTTGAACTCGTCGACCGTCATCTGAATGTCGAATTTGGGATAGTCGATCACCTCGCATAGGTCACGGACGTAATCGGCCTGGAAGTCGATCTTCTCAAACGCGTCCTTCAATGCCTCCTCGCGCTTGAGCCATGCGGCTTCGTCCTTTTCCATTTCGGCCTTCGACGGCAACTTGATGCGGCCAAGAATGATATCGCGGGCATACCAAGCCTGCGCATCGAACATGGAGAAGGTGTAGAACTGATCCTGCATGCCGAGATACATGAGCTTCGGATTGTCGATCCACACGATGCCCTTGTAGAGCTTGGGCGCCCACATGCGGTTATGGGTGCGAAGCTTCAGGTCGTCGGCTAGGAACGGGAAGTGGTGCTGGTAGCCGGTGCACAGGATGATCGCGTCGAAGTCCTTCTTCGATCCGTCTTTGAAGTGAACGGTCTTGCCCTCGATCTTGGTGAGAAGCGGACGCTCGTCCATCCCGGCAGGCCATTTGAATCCCATCGGAACCGTTCGCCAGCACATGGTGACCGACTTGGCTCCGTATTTGTGGCATTGCAGCCCAATATCCTCGGCCGAGTAGCTTGCGCCTACGATCAGGAGATCCTTGCCCTTGAACTCGTCCGCGCTGCGGAAGTCGTGCGCGTGCAGCACGCGGCCCGGAAAGCTCTCGATGCCGGGGAATTGCGGCACGTTCGGCACTGAGAAATGGCCGCTCGCCACGATCACATAGTCGAACGCTTCGGTGCTTAGCGTGTGATTCTTGAGATTCTCGACCGTCACGCTGAACTTGCCCGTCGTCTTGTCGAAAAAGACGTAACGCACAGCCGTCGAGAATTTGATCCACGGCCTGATGCCGGCGTCTTTTGCGCGGCCGACGATGTAGTCGTAGAGCACCTCACGCGGCGGGTAAGACGGGATCGGCTGCTTGAAATGGTCGTCAAAGGTGTAGTCGGCGAACTCGAGACATTCCTTGGGGCCGTTCGACCACAGGTAACGGTACATGCTGCAGTGGACCGGCTCGCCATATTCATCCGTGCCGGCGCGCCACGTGTAGTTCCATAAGCCGCCCCAGTCGGCCTGCTTCTCGTAGCAAACGATCTCCGGGATGCTCGCGCCTTTTGCCTTTGCTTGTTGGAAGGCGCGCATTTGAGCGAGGCCGCACGGCCCCGCACCGATGATGGCTACTCGAACAGTCATGACTCACTCCCTCGCTCGTTTCGACCGCTCACGAATTATAACACTACAACATTCTTGGTCATCGCTCGATTAGTAGGTTCACGTAGAAACCAAAGTGGGCTGTTACTTGAGGACATCAAAACCAAAGTGGGCCCATCTACTCGCTATTGTCGGCGAGACAGTAACCGGTCTAAGCTTTCCTCCTTAATTCTTGGGTGTAACGAGCAACGTGCCGGTCGCCCCTTCGTCGGTGGGACCGCCGACGGGTGTGGAGAGTCCCAATGAAAAATGATGTGTCAGTCTTCGCTATCAATCGCCGCCGCTTCCTCGCAACCACTGCCGCCGCGACCATCATGGCCGGCGTATCCATGCCGAAGATCGCCTTCGGCGAGGACAAGGTCGTCAAGATCGGTTTTCTTGCCCCGCTGACCGGCGATGTCGCGGCGTGGGGTAAGCCCGGCCTCGACGGATGCAAGATCTGGGGCGATTGGGTCAATGCTGCCGGAGGCATCCCGATCGGCGGAGAGTCGTACAAGGTCGAGTTTGTTCCCTACGACGACGAATACGACCCGGGCAAGGCGCGCACTGGCGCGGTCAAGCTGATCAAGGAAGATGGCGTCAAGTTCATCATGATGCTGGGCGGCGATCCGTGGCCCGGCGTTTTCCCCGTGGCCTCCAAGGAGAAGATGCTGGTCTCGACGCTGCTGCCGAGCGACTTGACGCCCGAGACCACGATGCTGGTCGCGCCATGCGAGGTGCATCCGATCTACAACGTCACTGGGGTCGAGTGGCTCGCCGAGAACAAGCCCAACCTGAAGACAGCAGTCATCTGCGCTCAGGACGACTCTCTCGGCAAGCCGTCGGTCGCGACGTATCTCGCCGCGTTCGAAGCGGCTGGTATCAAAGTCTTGGGCGATCCGATCTTCTTCGATCCGGCGACGACCGACTTCGCCCCGATCATGTCGAAGATGCTGGCACTCAAGCCCGACATCCTCTGCCTCGATACCTGCTACGCCGACTACGTGCATCCGCTCACCGAGCAGGCGTTCCAGCAGGGCTTCAAGGGTCAGATGATCTCCTGCACCGCCGACTTCTATCAGAAGATGATCGACAAGACCTCAAAGGAGTTCATGGAAGGCTTCATCTTCCAGTTCCCGGACTTCGACGACCCGGCCCTCAACGAGCCGCAAATCAATTTCACCAAGCCGAACGAGTTCTACGCCGAGTACGCGAAACGCTACGGCGCCGATCAGTGGGGTGCGGTGTCGTGGGAATATTCCTCGATCATGAATCTGTGGTCCGATGCCGCGACCAAGGCGGGCACCTCGGATCCCGAGGTCGTTCTCAAGGCGATGAAGGACGACGGCAAGGGCAAGCACATCTTCGGCGAAGCCGAGTGGTGGGGCAAAGATCTGTTCGGCATCGACAACGCGCTGGTCGGCTTCTGGCCGGTGGTTGTCATCGAGGATGGCAAAGCCAAGATCAAGCAGTACAAGTCCATCCCCGACTGGTGGGCTAAGAACAAGGACATCATGATCAAGCACTTTGAGGCGCTCGACCAGATGTACTATCAGCGCAAATAGGCTTGCTCCTCCCGGCGCGTCGTCGTGATTTGATTTGAGGATTGCCGCGG
>JBLMXO010000200.1:0-6761 GCA_050257815.1 Actinomycetota bacterium | reverse complement strand
GACTGAAGGCGGTCCCGACCGGCATCGAGCACGGCACGGTGACCGTGATTGCCGACGGCATTCCGTTTGAGGTGACGACGCTGAGGCGCGATGTCGAGACTTACGGACGGCACGCGACCGTAGCCTTCACCGAGAACTGGGAAGAGGACGCCAAGCGGCGCGATTTTACCCTGAACGCGCTCTACGCCGATCGCGACGGGACGGTGTTCGATCCGCTTCGAGGCTATGGCGATCTTGTCGCCGGGCGCGTGCGCTTCATCGGCGAGGCTGAGGCACGCATCAAGGAGGATTACTTGCGCATCCTCCGCTTCTTCCGCTTCAACGCCTATTACGGCAAAGGCCCGTTCGACCATGAAGGGCTTGCCGCTTGCGTGAGGCTGCGTGCCGGGCTCGCCCAACTGTCGGCTGAGCGCGTGGCGGGGGAGCTTAGGCGCATCCTCGTGGCACCCGGAGCCATCCGCGCGGTCGAGGCTCTGTTCGATTTTGGCCTGCTCACCGAATTGCTCGGCGGCGCCCCGCGGATGATGCGCTTCGAGCGGCTGGTCGCTGCCGAAGAGGCACTCGCGCTGACCCCCGACCCTCCGCTTCGGCTCGCAGCGCTCGGTGTGTTCGTGACGGAGGACGCCGAGCGGCTTGCCGCGCGTTTGCGCCTGTCAAATGCCCAGCAGGCAGTGCTTCTGCTCGGCGCTAGCGACCACGAGCGTGTCGAGCTTCCGGACGAGGCGGCCGCCCGTCGCGACCTCTATCGGCTTGGGCCCTGCAAGTTCGAGGCGCATGTCCTGCTCGCCGCGGCGGACGGGGGCGTGGCGCCGGACGACGCACGCTGGTGCCAGGCGCTCCGCCTCGCTGACCGCTGGCAGGTGCCGGAGTTTCCCATCCGCGGGCCCGACATTACAGCGCTCGGCGATTTCAAAGGTCCCGAGATTGGCGAGATGCTGAGGACGCTCGAGGCAAAATGGATCGCTTCGGATTTCGCTCTCGACCGGGCAGCGCTGCTCGCCGAGGCCCGACAGCTAATGAATCGCTGACCACACGAGGCCGATCACCGTCGCGGCAATAGCGAGCGACACGGGCACGAGCGCGATCTCGATCAACGCGTCGCGTCCGCGCATGGTGCCGGTCGCGGTGCAGATCTTGGAGCGCAAGAACTCGCGCAAGCTTGTGTCGCGCAAAGGCCAGCGTTGATCGCGTTCACTGTAGGACGCCGTCAGCAGGAACAGGGCGAAGAACATTGCGAAGAATAGCGTCACGATCACGAGCAGATAGTCGATCTCGCCACCGCGGGCGAAATCGAGCCACGCCATGAGGATGAACCAGAGCGCCGCGCCAATGGCGATCTCCGGAACGATGCGATGAATTCCGGTCTCTCCCACAGTCTTGGGGTCGGCCGTTTTCGCTGGGAGGTTCAAGACCTCGGTCTGCTTAACAGAGGCACTAGTTGACATGAGCGGCTCCAGATTTTGCCGGCAGAGCCCTCCCGTCAGTCATTTAAGCAAAACGCCCAAGAAGCGAGATCCAGGCCCCGACAAATCGCCACGGGGTGCGGCAATCGCGCTCAGTGGAGGCGCTCGATCAGGGCCATGGCGGCAGCAGGAGCGCGCAGCTTCCCTTCGTGGATGAAATAGATGAAGACGTCGCGTGGCTTCGCCGCGGGCTTATGGGCCTTGTCGATGAGCGGAAGGTCCTCTGGCGCGCCACCTCCGGCCCACAGCCGCGCACGTTCAGCCCATTGATTCAGCTCCTCGGGCGGATAGGCAGCGGGGAGTTTGTCATTACCCCTTTGCAGCCGCGCATAGACGACATCGCCGGTGAGATCGGCGATCGAGGGGAAGTCTTCGGCCTCGGTGAAAACCGCACTAACGCCGGACTCGCGCAACAGGGCCACGAATTCCGGTGTGGCAAAGCTTGCGTGGCGTGCCTCGACCACGTGGTCGATCGTCGACCCATCAAGCTCGCGCGGCAGATGATCGAGGAACTTGGCGAAGTCGTCCTTGTCGAACTTCTTGAACGGCGCGAACTGCCAAAGCACGGGGCCGAGCTTCTCGCCGAGCTCGGCGAGGCCTGAAGCGAAGAAGCGCTTGATGAAGGAGCTCGTCTCGGCGAGCGCCTTCTGTTGCGTGACGAGCCTTGGGCCCTTGACGGAGAACTTGAAGCCGTCAGGTGCGGCAGCTTCCCATTTGCGGAAGCTCGCCGGCGATTGCAGACGATAATGGGTGGCGTTGATCTCGATCGAGGTGAGGTGGCTTGCGGCGTAAGCAAGCTCGTCGGCCTGCTTCAGCCCCTTGGGATAGAAGGTGCCGCGCCACGGCGCATAGATCCACCCGCCAATCCCTACGCGGATGCGGCCCGACTTTGGATTTGGCCGCGCTTTCGCCATGCCGAGCAGGTTAGCGTGACGAAGTGCGCCGCAAAAGCAAAGAGCCGCGCCCTTAAGGCACGGCTCTCTACTCTTGGGGGTACTGAACGCAGGGACGCAAAAACGCTACGCTACTGGCCCTTACTTGGGAATCCTCAGCCTAGAAGTCCATGCCGCCCATGCCGCCGCCGGGCATGGCGGGCGCGGCCTGTTTCTTCGGCAGCTCGGCAACCATGGCTTCGGTGGTGATCAAGAGGCCGGCGACGGAGGCGGCATCCTGCAAAGCGGTGCGCACCACCTTGGCGGGATCGATCACGCCCTGCTTGACCAGATTGCCATACTCGCCGGTTGCCGCGTTGAAGCCGAAGGAGTAGTCGTCCTTGTCGACGATCTTGCCCACGACCACGGCGCCGTCCTCGCCCGCGTTCTCGGCAATCTGCCGGGCAGGTGCCTGAAGGGCACGGCGCACGATGTTGACGCCGACCTTCTGGTCGTCGTTTGCGGTATTGAGCTTGTCGAGAACCTTCTGGCTGCGGATCAGAGCGACGCCGCCGCCGGGCAGGATGCCTTCCTCGACAGCCGCGCGGGTCGCGTTCAACGCATCGTCGACGCGGTCCTTCTTCTCCTTGACCTCCATTTCGGTCACGCCGCCAACTTTGATCACGGCAACACCACCTGACAGCTTGGCCAGGCGCTCCTGCAGCTTCTCGCGATCGTAGTCGGACGTCGTGTCCTCGATCTGCTGCTTGATCTGGGCGATGCGCGCCTCGATGTCCGCCTTCTTGCCGGCGCCACCGACGATGGTGGTGTCGTCCTTGGTGATGACCACCTTTTTGGCGCGGCCGAGCATGTCGAGGGTGACGTTCTCGAGCTTGATGCCGAGATCTTCGGAGATCACCTGGCCGCCGGTCAGCACGGCGATGTCCTGCAACATGGCCTTGCGGCGATCGCCGAAGCCGGGTGCCTTGACGGCAGCGACCTTCAACCCACCGCGGAGCTTGTTGACCACGAGGGTCGCGAGCGCCTCGCCCTCGACGTCCTCGGCGATCACGAGCAGCGGCTTGCCCGACTGCACGACGGCCTCGAGCAGAGGAAGGATCGACTGCAGGTTCGAGAGTTTCTTCTCGTTGATGAGAATGTAGGGGCTTTCGAGCTCGACCCGCATCTTGTCTGCGTCGGTGATGAAGTAGGGGGAGATGTAGCCGCGGTCGAACTGCATGCCCTCAACTACGTCGAGCTCGGTCTCGAGCGCCTTCGCCTCCTCGACGGTAATCACGCCGTCATTGCCGACCTTCTGCATGGCCTTGGCGATCATGGCGCCGATGTCATGGTCGCCATTGGCGGAGATGGTGCCGACCTGAGCGATCTCCTCGCTCGAGGTCACCTTCTTCGCCTTGGTGCCGAGCTCGTTGATAATGGTATTTACGGCGAGATCGATGCCGCGCTTCAAATCCATCGGGTTGGCACCGGCAGCGACCGACTTCGCACCTTCCTTCACGATCGCTTGAGCGAGAATGGTCGCGGTGGTGGTGCCGTCACCGGCAGTCTCGGAGGTCTTGGACGCGACCTCGCGCAGCATCTGTGCGCCCATGTTCTCGAATTTGTCCTCGAGCTCGATCTCCTTGGCGACCGTCACACCGTCTTTGGTGACCCGCGGCGCGCCGAAGGATTTCTCGAGCACGACGTTGCGGCCCTTGGGGCCGAGCGTCACCTTGACCGCGTTGGCCAGGACATCGACGCCATGCAGCATGCGCTCGCGCGCATCCTGCGAAAACTTTACTTCCTTAGCAGCCATTGTTGTTGCTCCGTCTGGCTATGCGCTTACGCGGCTTTCTTCTTGGCAGCGACGCCTTCAAGTATGCCGAGAATGTCGCTCTCCTTCATGATCAGCAGCTCTTGACCGTCGATCTTGACTTCGGTGCCGGACCACTTGCCGAACAGCACGCGGTCACCAGGCTTCACGTCGAGAGACTGGACGTTGCCCTTCTCATCGAGAGCACCGGGGCCTACCGCGACGATCTCGCCCTGCTGCGGCTTCTCCATGGCGGTATCGGGGATGATGATGCCGCCTCTTGTCCTCTCGTCCTCCTCGATGCGGCGTACGACGACGCGGTCGTGCAATGGACGAAACTTCATCTTGGACCTCCTCCAGCGATGTGATGGGAAGCGCGCCCAGACGCGGGTGCACTCAGACCAGAATTGGGGAGGCGCTTTGGCACTTTCAAGGGGAGAGTGCCAGATCGTTAGCAACTCTTCACAATTGCTGCCAACGCGCTGATTCCATTAATGAAATGATCTGGACGCAAGCCGTGCCCGAGACTAACAATTGCAGGTCGGAAAGGACTCGAAAAACAGCAGGGTTCGAACATGGACAATGGCTTCCTCCGTCAGATCGAAGGCTTCTCGCTCACCACCGCCGAGATCCTCTATCGCTTTCCCGACCACCCGCAGCTGCTGCAGAGCTACATCTGGCAGGACTACGATCTCGCGCCACGCTTCCCCAAGCTCACCGACTTCCTCGATTTCTGGGTGGCCAATCTCGAAGGTGCTCTCTACCGCATCCGCGTCGCCCATCACCGCCTGATCGCACCGGCCGAGTTCAGCTTCATCAAGGGCGAGCTAAGACTGCACTAGGATACGTCGAACAAAAGCCGCACGTTTGTGCGGCTACTTTGCGTGACTTTTCGACCGAGGTCTGCGAGGTAACGTGCGCGCGTCCTTCAGCAGTTTTGGCACTTCTTCGGTCCTGATCAAAACAGCCTCTGGGTCTTCCACTGGCCAGAAGAGGAACTTCGTTCGGGCCATTTGCTCTATTGTTGATCTCCTTTCGCGTACCGCTTCGACCCGACCCTTCTGGTTCATGCGATCCGTGCCAAAGTGATCGTCAAGTGCTTCACGGCTAATGGCACAACGAACTGCACTCCCAAAAGACTCACCAACGAAAATCACGACGTCTCTATCGAAGTCGTAGTTCAAACGCGGATTATTGAATACGAGCTCAGGACCGGGGAGTACCGACCTTGGGGCACTCACTGTTCTCAGAGTCTCGTCCCTGACACTTGGCGGGAGCTCGAGCATGCCTTCAGTGAGAAGCTTACGCCAAGCCTGCCCTCGATCGTACGCCTCACGCCAGACGAGCTTCAACTCATGGGGCCGCTTCTCTATTAGTGCACCAAGGAGAGCTTCCGCTTGCTTGATATCTTTTCCTTTTTTTGCTGCAACGGCTTGGTGGCGCCGTCGCGAAACGATCAGCTTATTATACGCAAAATGCAATATGCGTATAACTAATCCGCGGAACGGCCAATCTCGAAGGCGCGCTCTACCGCATCCGCGTCGCCCATCGCCGCCTGATCGCGCCGGCCGAGTTCAGCTTCATCAAAGGCGAGCTAAGACTGCACTGAGCTCGTGGCCGGCGCCGCCTGCTTGCCAAAGTCATATTCGTAGATGTGCGCCTCTTCCTTATCGAGCACCGGCTTCAGCGACAGGAATGCATTCGGGTAGAGATAGAACGGGATGCGCGGGAAGAGGTGATGGATGAGGTGGAAGTTCTGGAACATATAGAGCCAATTCACCACCGGCTCGATGATCTTGCCGCGCACCCAGAAAATATTGGTGTCGCGGTAACGCTCATGCACCTCGTGCGGCTTATGGGTGAGATAGGCGAAGAAATAAATGATCAGCGCCGAGGCCAGGATGTGCGGGAAGATCCACAGCATCAGCACCTCGCGCCAATAGCCCATCACCGCAAGGCCGAGCGCGACAGCGTAGAGCAGCGCGTACATGGTCGCGATGTGGATGGTCAGCGGCCGCATGCCGGGAATGTGGGCATGAAAGGCGATGTGGCGCCAGAAATAGCGGTGATACCAGAACACGATGGTGAGGCAGCGGAACAGGATGTTGAACGGGCCCTGCACGGCGACCCAGTGATCGGGGTCGATCTCCTCGTTGTTGGTATCGCGGTGGTGGGCGAGATGCATGTAGCGGAACGCCTTGTACTCATGCAGCAGGATGGCGCCGCACACATAGCCGACGAGATGGTTGAGCCAGAGCCACTTCGAATCCTTGCCGGCGATGTTGCCGTGGCAAGCCTCATGCAGCGGCGTCTGGTCGGCATAAAGGATCAGCGTATTGAGGATCAGCCCGAGCCAGAGCGGGATGATGCGCATGGCGCCAAGCACGCACACGAGAGCGAAGGCAATGACGATGGCGGCAGCGACCAGCACAGTCGGCCACGCCACCATGCCTTGATAGGGCTTTACCAGCGTGAGCGCCTGCCGGTCGGCTGGGACGTTCGGGGCGTCGCGGGGAGTTTCGATTTCGGGGCCAACGGCAGTGGCGAAATTCATCGTCCTCAGAGTCCTTCTTCAGTCACTCTAAATCGGCGCCGCTCCCGAGCCTTCGCTTG
>JBLMXO010000199.1:0-4346 GCA_050257815.1 Actinomycetota bacterium | reverse complement strand
CAGCACTGCGCAAATCCATCTCGCCAACATGAGAGCTCTCCAGGTTGATTTGCCGAGAACCTAAGAAAGCCAAAGAAGCGGGCATAGTGGCTCTCGCGCGACCGTGAACTGAATTGATCCTTGCCATGCGCGCATGCCGCGCTTGGGAAGGCGTGCGCCTTGGGGTATTGAGGGCCATGCAACAGCGTCTGTCGTCACCTCAGAGCAGCATCAGATCGGCGTATGACGTAGTCGTGGTCGGCTCGGGCTATGGCGGTGGCGTCGCGGCCTCCAGGCTTTCGCGCGCCGGCCAGACTGTGTGCGTCATCGAGAAGGGCAAGGAGTTTCTGACCGGCGAGTTTCCGAGCCGCCTGCCCGAGCTTCGCCGCGAACTGCAAGTGCATGGCGGCAAAATGCGCTCTGGCTCGCGCACCGGGCTGTTCGATTTTAGGCTCGGCTCCGACATTCACGTGCTGGTCGGCTGCGGACTTGGCGGCGGCTCTCTCATCAATGCGGGCGTGGCACTCAAGCCCGACGCGCGCGTGTTCGCTGACCGCGCGTGGCCCGAGGAAATCCGCAATGACGGTCTCCTCGCTCAAGGTTTCGAACGCGCCTCCGCCATGCTCCGGCCCGCGCGTTATGCAAAGGCGGGAGAGCTCACCAAATATCGCGCTCTCGAAACCGCGAGCTCAGGCCTCGGCAAAGCTCCGGTCGCCGCGCCCGTGGTGGTGAGCTTCGAAGAGACTGTGAATCCCGCCGGTGTGGCGCAGCCCGCCTGCACGCTGTGCGGCGATTGCTGCTCGGGCTGCAATGTCGGCGCAAAGAATACCGTGGCGATGACCTATCTCCCCGATGCGCGCGCGCATGGCGCCGAGCTCTTCACCGAGCTTGCCGTGAGCCACATTGAGAAGCGCGGGCGCGGCTGGCGTGTCCATTTCGCGCCGTCCGACGCGAAGGATGGCAGCTCGAGCTTCGTCGATGCCAAGACGGTGATCTTGGCGGCAGGCACGCTCGGCTCGACCGAGATCCTGCTCCGCTCGCGCGAGAAGGGGCTCGGCCTATCCGACCGGCTGGGGATGCGCTTCTCGGCCAATGGCGACATCATCGCCTTTGCGCTTGGCGGCAAGGAACGGGTGAATGCTGTCGGCGTCGGCCATCCGCCGAAATTCGTCGGAGACGCAATCGGGGCCGCGGTCTCGGGCCAGGTCGAGCTTGCCGACGCGCGCGATCTCGACCGCTCCATGATTGTGCAGGAGGGCGTGCTGCCGTCAGCGCTCGCACCGCTTCTGCCGGTGTTCTTTATTGCCGGCGGCAGGCTGCTCGGCGCTGCCGAGAGCCTGATCAAGGGCGTCTATCGCGGGCCTCTGTCACATCTCCATACCTTCTTCGTCGTGTCGCATGATGAAGCGAGGGGGCGCATCATCCTCGATAACGGCAATGCCAAGGTCGAATGGCCAGGCGTTGGCGAAGAGCCGGTCTATGCGCGGGTCGATGAGGCGCTGACCAGGACGGCAGAGGCGGTCGGCGCCCGTTACATCAAGAGCCCGCTCGCTGCGACCTCGATGGGCGTCAAGCCTGCGACGGCGCACCCGCTTGGCGGCTGCGGCATGGGCGAAGACGCAAGGACCGGCGTCGTCAACCACAAGTGCCAAGTGTTCGACGGCAAGGGCGAGGCGAGCGTGCATGCCGGCCTTTACGTGTGCGACGGCTCGGTCATTCCGCGCTCGATTGGGGTCAACCCGCTCCTCACCATCACCGCTCTTGCCGAGCGCGCCATGCTTCATCTCGCGCGCGACCGCAATCTCGGTTTCGACCATGCCGTATCGATGCAGGCCGAGCAGGCGCTCCCCATCGGCTGACTTGCTCCTCCTGGGTCATTAGTCAGATTAGAATTATTCTAGGCTAATTAGCCCGGGAAAAAACGGCATGAAACGCTTCTCCGAGCTCTCAGAGCAGGAAATCCTCGCGCTCGCCATCACCCTCGAGGAAGAAGACGCCCGCATCTATCGCGACTATGCCGAGGGGTTGAAGGAGAACTATCCGGCCTCGGCCAAGGTCTTCAGCGAGATGGCACGCGAGGAGGACCATCACCGCCACCGGCTGATCGAGCTCCACCGCCGAAAATTCGGCGAGCACATCCCCTTGATCAGGCGCCAGGACGTCTCGGGCTTCGTCGCGCGCCGCCCGACATGGATGGTGCGGCCGCTCGGCCTCGACACCGTACGCAAGCAAGCTGAGCTCATGGAATGCGAGACGCGGAGATTCTATGAACGCGCCGCCG
Organism: Actinomycetota bacterium; assembly: GCA_050257815.1. Classification (GTDB taxonomy): domain Bacteria; phylum Pseudomonadota; class Alphaproteobacteria; order Rhizobiales; family Methyloligellaceae; genus Methyloceanibacter. Next base: position 2,086 of record JBLMXO010000199.1, on the reverse strand, counting down.
AGCGCGCGACCGATGCCGGCGTGCGCGAGCTGCTCGGCGACCTGGCCCAGGCCGAGCAGGGCCACGAGACGCTCGCCGCGCGGCTCGGGGAACGAGTCCTGACGCGAGGGGCCCGTGCCGAAGAGGAGGAGACGAGGCGGCGCCTGTTCGTGCTGCAGGTGGTGCAGCCTGGGCTTGCCGGATTGATGGACGGCTCAGTCTCGACGCTCGCGCCGCTCTTTGCCGCCGCCTTCGCCACACACAACACCTGGGAGACGTTCCTCGTTGGATTGGCGGCCTCGGTCGGCGCCGGCATCTCCATGGGCTTTGCCGAGGCCTTGTCTGACGACGGCTCTCTGACTGGCCGCGGCCATCCCTTGATCAGAGGCGTCATCACCGGCGCCATGACCGCACTCGGCGGCCTCGGCCACACGCTTCCCTTCCTCATCGAGAATTTCCGCATCGCGACGAGCGTCGCTTTCGCCGTGGTCGCCGTCGAGCTGTGGATCATCGCGTGGATCAGGTCGCGCTACATGGACACCCGCTTCCTCCAGGCGGTGTTCGAGGTCGTGCTCGGCGGCGCCATCGTGTTCGCCGCAGGAATCCTGATCGGCAACGCCTGAGCAGGGCGGGTCGGCGAGCCATCGCTTGCACGCGTGCTCTCCCGCTTCTAACCTTCCCGACGGCACTAGCCCGCTGGTCTAAGGAGGCGGAAGTGGCACGAAAGCGGCATCGGTCCACGCTCTTGGGCGGAGCGGCGGCGCTCGCAGCGCTGCTCGCGGCGAGTGCGCTCTATGGCGCGGCGCCGATCACGCCGTGCGATACTACCGAGCTCACCGCCTCGATCGGAGAGAGCGCGCCCGCCAAAGGTCCCGGCCTTGATCGCATGACCATCGTGCTGGTCGGCGACGCCGGCTTCAACGCGACCGACGCTCCGGTCGATGCCAAGGGCATGCACAAGGGCCGTAAGGTGACGCCGTTTGGCGACATGACCGCCGGCATCGCCAAGGACATCGACGGCGACCTCGCCTTCCTTAATCTCGAAACGGTGGTCACCGACCGCAACGATATCAAGCCGACAAAAAAGGGAGGCGATGAAGATGCGTCGTTCCACTTCAGGAGCCATCCGGCCGCGGTGAAGGTCCTCATCGATCTCGGCTTCAACCTGTTCTCTCTCGCCAACAATCACGCCTTCGACTATGGCCCTCTCGGCATCGAGGAGACGCTCTATCATCTCGCCGTCGCCAATACCGAGCGCGCCATCGCCTATGCCGGCATCGGCAGCAACTTCGCCGAGGCCATCAAGCCGGCCTGCCTCGATCTCGACGGGACAGGCGTCGCGTTCGATGCCATTGGCATCATCAGCGGCGACGCCCCGCAATTCCGCGCGACCGACGACAGCCCTGGGCAGGCATCCTACCGCAGCCGGCCTGACTTCGAGGCGGTGGTGAACAAGCTCCTCGCCATGCCGGCCGACTACCGCATCCTCTCGGTTCATTACGGCCTAGAAGGCCGCGTCGTTCCCGACGACCGCCAGCTCACCGACTTGCGGGACTATGCGGCGGGCGAGAAGGGCATCGACCTCATCGTCGGCCACCATCCGCATGTGGCCCAGGGCGTCGAACTCGATGGCAAGTCGCTGATCTTCTATGGGCTCGGCAATTTCGTGCATCCCGGCACGACCGATTTGGCGCGCTTCGGCATCTGCCGCGATTATGGTCTGATGGCCAAGGTGCACCTTGCCCGCATCGACGGCGCGTGGCGCGTCGAGGCGATCGAAGCGATCCCGCTCACCAACACGCAGACGCATCCGCAGCGCTTCGCCGCCAAGGACGCTGAGCTGCGCATCAATGCACTGAACCATCTCGCCGCCGGGCTCGATGATGAGGCTAAGGGAGCGAAGGGCGTGCGCTTCACCCCGCAGTCTGATGGCTCGGGCCTCTATTGCGCAGATGGTGCGGCCGCTCTCGGCGGCAAGATCGGAACGCTGTGCAAAGACTGGCTGCCGGCAGCCGATCCCGACAAGCCGATTGCCAAGAGAATCGCGCAAGCCTGCCAGGACAAGCCATTCTACGGCCAGTCGGTCGCCAGACGCCGCGCGCCCGCC
>JBLMXO010000198.1:0-3337 GCA_050257815.1 Actinomycetota bacterium | reverse complement strand
GAGATCGCCGCCTCGAGGGCCTTCTCTCTATCCATTTCAGCTCCTTCGACGAGGCGCAGCGCGACGTTCATCTCTAGTCTCCTTATTTCATAAGCCCGCTTCGAGTCGCAATGAGTGCTCTTACGCTCGCACCCTCGCCTGGCGTTCCGTTCAGCCTTTCACCGGCTCGGTGCGAGGCGAAGGTGCAGCCCAAACAATGTACACGTTTTGTTCTCTGTTCGCAATCTGTTCTTTTGTCCCCAGGGGTGCTGTCCTTTGGGGCCGCACTCGCAGCACGAAAAAAGGCCGCCTCGAGCGGGGCGGCCTTAAGCCAAGGAATTGGAGGCGTGACGCCTCAAGCGCCGCCCTAGCGATAGAGTCTGCTACAGGGGGCGCAAAAGCAGTCGAACAGCCGGCACACCATGACGTAGCCAGGCTTGCAAAAGGCGTCGAATTTGCACGCGACTTGATCGACAGGCGAATAATTCTTCGCCGCGCGTGCGAAATCGGCGGCGGTGCCGACCGTCGTCGCATCGGCCTTCCAAGCGAATGATCCCGCGCACAGCAGAAGTGCCGCCGCGACCACTAACGCGACCTTACGCATGTTTCCCTCCACGTGATCTTGCACCTCGGCCTCCCCCGCGGATGCCAAGTCCGGTGCAAACTACCATCATAGGCGCGAGATGCCCCTCACGCCACGAATGTCAAACTCGCGAGTTACGATCACGCGCTTCCCTGTGGCAAATCGAACACGCAAGAGGAAAATCGCAAATTCTGATCCTAGCTCCGAACGTTACGCGTGCCGGCTAAGATCGAAGCATCAGGCGATCGGCTCGCCGACGAACTGGGCCTTGGCCAGTCCGGCAAAGATGCCGCCCTGGGCGACCAAGTGCTCGAAGGTGCCGCTCTCGACGATGCGGCCGCGGTCGAAGACGAGGATGCTGGTCGCGCGGCGCACGGTGGCCAGTCGATGAGCGATGACGAAAGTCGTGCGGCCCTTCATCGTCTCGTCGAGAGCAGCCGTCACCTTGGCCTCTGTCGCGGCGTCGAGCGCGCTTGTTGCCTCGTCGAGGATGAGAATGGGCGGGTCCTTGAGCAGGGCCCGCGCGATCGAGAGCCGCTGACGCTCGCCGCCGGAAAGGGCCCTGCCCCGCTCGCCGACAATGGCATTCATCCCGCCGTCATGGCGCTCGACAAACGCGAGCGCCTGGGCGCGGTCCAACGCGAGGCGGATGTCGTCGTAAGTCGCGTCGGGGTTGCCCACGCGCAAATTCTCGGCGATCGAGCGGTTGAGCAGCAGCGGCTCCTGGAAGATCACCCCGATATTGCGGCGGAGGCTTGCAAGCTTGATCGAGCGGATATCACGGCCGTCGATCGAGATCGTTCCCGATTGCGGCTCGTAGACACGGTACAGCAGCGCCATGGCGGTCGACTTGCCGGCGCCGGTCGCACCAACCAGGGCTACGACCTCGCCCGGCTCGGCAGTGAAGGTCAAGTCCTCAACGGCCTGCATCCTGCCGTCATAGGAGAAGGTGACGTGCTTGAATTCCACCTTGCCCCTCGCATCGTCCAGCGTCACGGCGCGCTTCCGGTCACGCACGCCTGAGGCGGTGTCGAGCACGCCGAAGAATTCCTGCAGGCGCGGAGCGTCATTGAACAGGCGGCTCACGAATCTCGCCGCCTGCTCGAGCCGCTGGATGAGCATGCCGGCAAAGCTCATGAACATGACGATGCTGCCGACCGTGGTCTCCCCGCGCGCGAACAGCACGATGCCGAGGATGAGGATGGCGAGCATGGTCAAGGTGGTCGCCGTGCGCGTGAGCGTCGTGACTAGAGCCCACCAGGACAGCACCGGCATTTGCGCGCCGAGCAGCCGCTCGGCCACATTGCGCATGGCGCGCACTTCGAGCTCGACGCGGGTGAAGCTTTGTACCAGAGCGACATTGCCGAGCGTGTCCGAGGCGTGCTCGGCGAGATCGGAATAATAGCGTTCGACCGACCGTTGCAGGCTCTCGGTCCGGCGCAGCACCCAGACGTTCAGCAGGACGAAGATGAGGCAGAGGCCGATTAGAAGCAGCCCCATCTGCCAATTCAAATAGAGCGACATCGGCACGAGCATGAGGATCGAAGCGAGCGCCACCAAGTCCTCGCGGAAAAAACCGAGCCAAAGTCCCCACAGCGTGTCGGTACCGCTCAGCATCACCTTCATGAGCCGCCCTGAATGGGTGGTCCCATGGAAGCTCAAGGGGAGCTGGAGCACGTGTTCGAAGAACTCGGTGAGCACCACCTGGCGCCGCCGATGGGCAAGCTTGTCGGCATGGAGAGCGACGAGCGCGCTGCACACGATCATGAAGAGGCCGAAGCCGACCCAGGCGCCGACCAGCGGCAAGAGCGCGGGCCAGGAGAGCGCGGCGCCGCCGCCTTGCGCATGCGCGAGCGAGTCGATGATACGGCCGAACAGCACCGGCTCGGCGAATTGCGCGCCTGCCAGCGCCACATTGGCGAAGGCAAGGAGCCAGCCCAGCCTGATCTCTGAGCCGAGCAGGCGAAGCACTCGGACATAAAGGCGAAGGAAGAACATTGCATTGAGAGCCGCGAGCAGCTGCGGCAGGCATTCTAGCTCAAGACGGCTCTTTTTCGCGGGCCGGTGCCTTTACGGCCGCCGGTTTTCCCTCGACCGCCTCGCGATAGCCGAAGCGGCCGATATAGGGCTTGAGCCGGTCGATGACTTTGCGCTTCAACTTCTCCGGCAGCTCGTAACGGGAGACACGATGTTCCTTGCGCTCGCCCAGGAACTCGCGCATCGGGCCTTCAGCCTGCTCGAAGCCGTCGATGTCGAGCTTCTCATAGATGTCGCGCATGGAGGCGATCGGGTTTTTGACGAAATCCTCGTAGCGCAGCTCGACCAGATGACCCGCGGGGATGAGATGGCGATCAGCCTCATAGTCCTCGGTCAGTCGCGCGAACATGTCGAGGATGTAGTCGTCGAGCCAGGGATCGAGATTGGGCGGATTGTGCAGCCCTTGCACCGAATAGAGCGCTCGCCAGAGCTTCACGGTGGAAGGAAACACATCGAGCGGATTGCGGGCGAGATAGACATAGCGCGCGTCGGGAAAGAGCTTGGTGAGCAGCGGAAGCCGCGCGGCATTAGCCGGTGTCTTCATGACTAACCGCTTGCCGCCATGCTGCAGGTAGAGCCGGCGATAGAGCCACATATAGGCGTCAGCCCATTTCTTTTTGGCCTTCTCCGGCACGCCCTTGAAATCGAGGTATTCCGTGTCGGCGGGGCCGAAGCGTGGCCAGGCATGGGTGATGTAGGGCGTCCCCTCGCCCAGGATCATCATGGCGAACTCTTCTT